>JBHIER010000417.1:0-3306 GCA_046760705.1 bacterium | reverse complement strand
CACACCAGTGATAGAACGCTGTAGTGTCGCCCTTTATGGGCGTAATTAACACGGGCACAGGGCCCTAGACTACACATCTCAATCACCCTCTCATGGCTTGGGCTGGTGGAATGATGGCCGTTCTCCAGGTTGAATAGATGCTTCCCACCATGGTTAAAACTAAGGCCAACAGAAAACTCAATAGAGCCGGCAGGGGCAGAAAACGGGCCGGAACAGAAAATTTTGGAAACAAACCGATCTCGGCGATGAAAATCTGGGCGATGAAGACACCGTTGAAGACCTTAAGCCACAGATAAGCGACGATGATGGCCAGAGATGCGCTGGCCAGGCTGATGAGGATGTTCTCGAAAAAGACCATGTTGAGCACCTCCTGAGTCTGCCAGCCTGTGGCTTTGAGCACACCGATCTCCCGGCGTCTCTCCGTCAACCCGAAACCTGAAGCAACCAAGAAAGCCGGGATACCCAGGGCAAAGGCAATGATATAAAGCGCCGTAAAGATGCCCTCTTTTAAATTATACCCCCGTAAGAAGTATTGACGTACTAACTTCTTGGTCTGAATCCGAAACAGAGGGGCTTCTTCATCGGACTCCTGTTTTGCAATCAGCACTTCGCTCACCGACTCCTCATAGCCAGGGCGGGTGTAGACCAAAATATCCGTAGCCATGCCCTCCATTCTGAAAAGCTCATTGGCGTCTTCAAAAGACATAAAGAGCAAATTCGAGCTCCAGATGGAGGCCTGAGCGTCGAAGAGACCGACAACTTTAAACAGCTTTTGGGGATTGAGTTCCAGACTGAACCTCTCCCCTATACCGAGTTTAAAATACTCGGCCAAACCGGCTCCAATAATCACATCCTCCCTCTCTTTAAACAGGCTGCCCTCGACACACCGCACCGAGGCAGGTATATTCTCCGGGGAGATGCCCACCACAACCACCAATTTGTCCACAAAATAGGTTCGGCCCACCACTCTGGGCACGGCCTTGACCACACCGCTGATGTGCCGAATCTCTTCGGCAAATTTCGCTGGTATGGCCGCATTCTGGCCGTATTGATCCAGAGTCACATAGATATCTGCGGCCTCGTCCACCGAAACCAGGGCCTGCGACTTCACCCCCTCTGAAATAGCAATGGCGGTGATGAAGGGAAAAAGGATGGCCAGCAGACAGAGAATGACCACCATCGATCGGCCGCCGTAGCGCAGCACATTAGAGGCGGCAGCTTTCAGAAAACTATAATAGCGGCTAATCACCTTGCTCCTTTTTCAGAATCAATTGATTGCCCGGTCTCTCCTCAAAGTGCCACACGGAGAAGCCAATCTCCGGCGAATAGGAATAGATGCCAGGCACCGGCCAGGCTACGGTGGTGAGGACAGGTTGGATCCGAGGATCGTAAAAGGCGTAGTCCCAATAGGGGGCACCAGTCGCCCCCAGACCGACACCGCCCACTGAGGACTGAAAACTTCTCACGCTCTCCCCCCGATGACTCCTCCAGGTTGAGGCGTCCCAAGTTATCAAAAAGATGCTCAGAACCGTCAGCAGGCCGATGATCAAAAGAAAAATTTTGCTTTTCTTCATTGGGTAAAATATTTGGATATCACTTTAGTCAGATTCTTTTCGTTCAAGTCCCCTAAAATCTTCTCTCTAATAACCCCCTCCCGGTCGATGAGAAAAGTTGTCGGCAGACCGATGACCCCATATTCAGGATAGACAGTGCCCTTTTGATCCAGAAGAATGGTATAGGTTAACCCCAATTCTCGGACAAACTTGGCCGCTACCTCTTTGCTCTGTTTGACGTTAATGGCCAAGACCCTAAATCCATCGTCCTTTAACTTCAGATACTTCTTTTGAATCAACGGCATTTCAATTTTGCAGTTGGTGCACCAGTCGGCCCAGAAGCGGAGAAAGACAACCTCGCCCCTGTTGTCACTCAGTTTCACTACGTTTCCTTCCATGTCGGGCAGAGCGAAGTCCGGGGCCAGTTGACCAACTCTGACAAAAGTCCTCTTCTGACTGCTTCCACATCCCGCACCACAGCCCAGCAGCACCAGGAGCGAAAGACCCACCACTGTGCGATTCATAAAATATGCGGCGAATTTTCCCCATCGCGTTTTCAATTTCTCACAATCCCAATCTGCTGATCATGGGTTTGGCCAACAACCATCCGTTAATCAGGGTAAAAACCACCAGCAGGAAGGCCATGGGTATGAACCCCTTGATCGCCCCCACTCTGGAAAAGGTCCTGAAGGCCACTTTGTAGGCTATCAGAAGGCCAAAAATCAAACCGATAAGGACTAACGCAAACTGGATGTACAGCGTTGTCGTTACCGACAGAGTTGGGTTTACCGTCCAATCGGCTGTGCCGAACAGATCCCACTGCCAGCCGAAGGGATCCGATACGGCCGGGATCACGTACTGCCCCTCCAGGAAGAGATGTTCGACGTTGTGACCCATGTGGAAAAAGAGACAAACCGGCAGCAGGGCGTAGGCGAAATTGATGAACACTGTCTTCTTCGGAATATCAAGGCGTCCGGAGAAGCGCCGGGAGACCCAGGAAAACCCGTAATGAATCGACACCGGGCTCAGGGCCAGGATGGCCATCAAAATGGTGAACAGCTCCACGTAGCCCCAGCCGGTCATGATTTGCAGCCGTTCCATGAGGTTAAACCAGGGTGGGGTCATGGTTATGGTGTGCAGGAAGGTGAGCCCGAACAGGGCCAGGCACATGTAGGCCTCATCCGCGCTGCCTCTCATAGACTTGTACAAGTCCGCCGCAAAGGGTCGCATGCGCACGGTGATGTTCTCATGGGGACAGGTCTTGATGCATTCGGTACACAAGATGCAGTATGTGTTCAAGTCCATCGTTCCAGGATATTCAAAGGTGGGGCATGGATACCCTTTCCCGTTACCTCTGATGCAGTCTTTGGTTCGACATGTTTTACACACCTCTTTGTCCTTGCTCCTCAGCTCAACGGGAGAGAAGAGGGCGTACATGCCGCTGATCCGGCCGACAAAACATCCGTACCGGCAGAAAGAATTCCTCTCAAATATCAATCCGGATCCGATGGTCAGGACAAACATGGCTACGGCCAGATAAGCCGTCCCCCGCGGGCTTATGGTAATATCATGTCCAATCTCGATCCAGGTTAAGAAGACAAAGAAGAAAATGGCCAACCAGATGTTTCTCAATTTCACCGGCCATTTGAGGTTTAATGATAGGGATTTGTCCCTTTTCCGCCAGAAGGTCAGTTTTTGGATCCAATCGGCCACGGCCAGCCAGGGGCACACGGTGCACCAGACCTTTCCCAAC
>JBHIER010000416.1:0-3329 GCA_046760705.1 bacterium | reverse complement strand
AAAACTACTTTCTGGTTATCGGCGCCACGAACTCCTGGGCGACGAACGAACTCATTTTCAAGGAAGCTCAGGAGAGAGGAATATTGTGCAACGTTGTCGACAGTCCGGAAATGTGCACCTTCTTCGTGCCGGCAACATTTACTCGTGGCGACCTGAAGATAGCCATCTCGACCAACGGAAAGAGCCCCGCACTGGCCAGAGAGATCCGAATGGAGTTGGAAGAACGCTACGGATCGGAGTACGAGACGTTTCTGGATTTTCTGGGCAGAGCCCGAGAGGAGCTCAAAAGACTTCACCCCAATGACGAGGTGAAGAGAAGAGCCGTTCTGGAGAGGATGGTCCGATCGGATGTTTTGGATCGCTTGAGGGCGGGTGAAAAGACAAAATTTGAGGAGGAGATAAACCGATGGATTTGACCGTGGTGGGCATAAACCACACCACCGCCCCGGTAGAGATCCGGGAAATGGTGAGTTTCTCCCCGGAAGAGGTCAAAAGGGCATTGATACGCATAAGAGAAGAGGCCGCTGTGAGAGAGAGCATGATCCTCTCCACGTGCAACCGCACAGAATTTTACATCGGTTTCTCCAATATAACCGATGTTCAGAGACATGCGGTTCGTCTTATATCCCAGGAGAAGGGGATCGACTTCTCGCCGGAAGATGACCATTTCTATTCTCTCACAGCCCTTGATGGTGTCGGCCATCTTTTCAGGGTGGCGGCCGGGTTGGATTCGATGATGGTGGGCGAGGCCCAGATCCTGGGCCAGGTGAAGGACGCTTACCGTCTGGCCTGCGAGTGCGCGACAACAGGTGTGCTCCTCAACAGGCTGCTTCATGCAGCTTTCCGGGTCGGCAAACGGGTCAGATCCGAGACGAAAATCGGGATGGGATCTGTGTCCGTCAGTTATGCCGCAGTGGAACTGGCCCAAAACATATTCAATGATCTCACTCAGCGAACAGTGCTCCTCGTCGGCGCCGGAAAGATGGGAAAGCTGACGGCGAAACATCTGAAGGACAGAGGCGTAAGATCGCTTCTCATTACGAACCGCACCCCCACAAGGGGCGAAGAGTTGGCCGATGAACTGGGTGGCCAAGCTATACCGTGGCAGACGTTCAAGGAGAAGATGAAAGATGTGGATGTGATCATCAGTACGACCGGATCCAAAGAGACGATCGTCAGCTCTGAGGACATGAAAGCCATTCTGGGCCGCAGAGCCAAAAGGCCGATGTTCATCATCGATATTGCCGTACCCAGGGACTTTGACCCTGAAATTGGGCACCTTAAGAATGTTCTCCTTTACAACGTTGATGACTTGCAGTCGATTGTCGATCAGAACTTGGAAAAGAGAAGATGCGAAATCCCCAAGGCTGAGGCCATAGTGAATGAGGAAGTCGAAGGTTTTAAGAGCTGGTACAGGTCCTTAAATGTAGCGCCCTTGATAAAATCTCTCTACCAGAAGTTTGACTGGGTGCGGCAGCAAGAAGTGGAGAGAAATCGAAAGCGGTTTCTGAGGGAGGATTGGGACCAGTTGGAGCTCCTCACTCAATCGATAGTCCAAAAGCTGCTCCACATCCCTATCTCAAAACTGAAGGAGTACAACAGCGATCCTTATACCGGGCTGACAAGAATCGAGACCATCCAGGAAGTGTTCGATTTAAAGGATGAACCGTATTAAGATCGGCACCAGAGCAAGTCGACTGGCTCTGTGGCAGACCCATTGGGTAAGGGAGAGATTGTCGAGGAGAAGACCTCACACCAAGTTCGATGTTGTCACCATCAAGACCAAAGGGGACAGAATCCTGAACGCTCCTCTATCCAAAATTGGGGACAAGGGGCTTTTCACCAAGGAGATCGAAGAGGCCCTCCTCGCCGGAGAGATCGATCTGGCAGTTCACAGTTTGAAAGACGTGCCCACGCAACTCCCCGAGGGCCTGACCCTGGGGGCGGTTACCGAGCGGGCCAGTCCGGCCGACGCCCTCATCGCTGCTGGTGACCAAACCCTGGATACCTTACCTCAGGGAGCCAAAATCGCCACCTCCAGTCTTCGGCGCAAGGCGCAGCTTTTGAACTACAGACCCGATTTTGAGATCGTTCAGATGCGAGGCAATGTGGAGACGAGGCTGAGAAAATTTGAGGGTTCCGATCTGGATGGCTTGGTTGGGGCCTACGCTGGCCTCCAGCGTCTGGGATTGTCTGAGAGAATAAGTCAAATCATCCCTCTGTATCTCATGCTTCCTGCTGTCGGACAGGGAGCATTGGCTCTGGAGATCAGGGAGGAAGACTCGGAGGTCGCAAAGCTCGTTACAAGTTTGAGCCACGAGGGTTCTTTCCTCAGTATCACGGCTGAACGGAGTTTCCTGCGCGCTCTGGAGGGAGGATGTCAGATCCCCATTGGAGCTTTCGGGCGCATCGAAAGCGGAGCACTTTCCCTTGATGGGCTCATCGCCAACCTCGACGGTACCAGGACAGTGCGTGATCGGGTGGCAGGAAAACTGGCCGAGGCCGAGGAATTGGGTGTAACATTGGCATTGAAGCTGATTGAGCAGGGCGGTAAAGATATCTTGGACGAAGTGAGATCGCAGTTATAGGTCGAGACTCCGATTTCGATAGAAACCGGTAGTATTACCAATAAAATCTTTGTTTTTGTGCAAAGAGATTAAAGCAAATCAGAATATCAGCAAATCAGTAGGAAGGGGATCAGATTACCAGAATATCAGATCTACCCCGTCAGATAGTAACTGCACTTCACCCCGTGGGATAATTTCATATCCAACGGGGTCATCTGATATTCTTCCCACTGATACTCTGATCATCTGATATACTTATTCTCAAAGTGCGATTGCGGCTCTGCCGCGAGAGGAAACGTGTTATCTATGGTCGATGGTGGTAAAGTCTATCTGGTCGGGGCGGGCCCCGGCGATCCGGATCTGATCACCCAAAAAGGCCTCAGATGTCTCCAGAAGGCAGAGGTGGTCATTTACGACCATTTGGTGAATCCTCGGCTCTTGGAAGAGACCCAGAAGGGTGCGGAGCTGGTCTACGTGGGGAAGAAGGCCGGACGTCACACCCGGGCTCAAGCCCAAATAAACCGGCTGCTCGTTCAGAAGGCAGAGGAGGGCAGAGTGGTTGTCCGGCTCAAAGGTGGCGATCCTTTTGTCTTTGGGAGAGGTGGTGAGGAAGCCCTGGCTCTGGCTGAGTCTAAAATCCCTTTTGAGATCGTACCAGGTATCACCGCAGCCACGGCTGTACCCGCTTATGCCGGCATTCCGGTCACTCACCGGGGATTCACCTCGACCTTGCTCATGGTCACCGGCCACGAAGATCCAAAT
>JBHIER010000415.1:0-3345 GCA_046760705.1 bacterium | reverse complement strand
TGGACAGATATCCCTGGGAATTGCCCCTGGGATTTAGCGAGGAGTTCGGCGCCCCACTGGGAGAGAAACCGCGGGGGTTGGCCTTTGAGTTGGAATATCCCCAGGAGATGGCCACCGTGTATGCCGCGGAGGACGGATATTTAATCACGGCTCGCGGTAACCCTCTGGGAAATGTGGTCAGAAGGGGAAGCCGGGTAATCCTCCATTCCGCCACCGGTGCGGAGTTGGAAGTCCCGGTGCTTAAAGAGATGGAAAAGAACGATGCCTGGGTCTCTCCAGGGGCCAGGGTGGCGATGGCAGAGGTGTCAAAGCACATGGACAAAATGGAGTGCTACGCCTGCCATGCCAATTGGGCTCCCCAATGTTACGGTTGTCATATAACCGTGGACTTTTCTGGTGACAAGGGAAAGACCGACTGGATCGCGGCGGGCAAACAGCACTACCCCGATGGCAGCACTGCGGAATCGGAGATCGGCGCCAGGGGTCCAACGACACCGGGGGAAGCTTCGGAATCTCGGGGCTATCTCCGCTGGGAGGAACCTATTTTGGGGATCAACGGGGAAGGCCGGGTCACCCCTCTCATGCCGGGATGTCAGGTGGTCACGACGGTGATCGGCCGAGATGGGCAGACATTGGCCCACAACCGCATTTGGAGGACTGGGGATGGCTTGCGTGGGCTGGATATGTCGCCAGTTCAACCGCACACTATGGATAAAAAAGCCAGAGAATGCGAGAGCTGTCACAGCAGCGATAAGGCCCTCGGCTACGGTATTGATGGGGGGAGGTATTTGCAGGGTTACCAGGAGTCCCGGAGGGTCGATTTGGCCGACGCTGATGGAAATGTCTTGTCGCAGAAATCCGAGGTGCAGCTCTGGTCCATTCCCGATCTACCCATGGACTGGAGTCAGATAGTGACTCGAGAAGGGCTGCAGTTGCAGACCGTCGGCTCCCACTGGGAACTCTCTCGCCCTCTCAATGACGAAGAACGGCGAGCGATGGAACGAACAGGCGCTTGTCTGGGTTGCCATCGGGAGATGACCAACGATGCGTTGTGGCAAAAAGTGAGCCATCCGGCAACTCTTTCGGATACTGAGCACACGGAGCACATGAACACGCTCTTGAGAGAGGCGGCTGATTTGAAGTGACGAATTTCTAAAGGTGATAGTAAAACGGAGCAAACAAGTTCAGGTTGAAGAGAGAATGAGAAAGGTTTAGGGCAACAGTTACAGGGTAAAAGGACTTTATTGTCATGCTGAACTTGCTTCAGCATCTTGTAGAACAGTGTCGGTCATTACGGGCTTGTCCGGGAATCTCCGCAGGTTGTGGGAGGATGGAGATTCCTGCATTCGCAGGAATGACAGATGGTGGGATGGGTAGGAGTTACCCGTTTACGGGTTTATGGGGTTGGGGGAGGCATTGAGAAGGAGATTCCGAAATTGACCCTGAATTTATTTCAGGGCAAGGTTCGGAATGACAGGTGCTTGGGTTGGTATTTTTGTCATGCTGAACTTGTTTCAGCACAGGGGTCTTAGTGGTTAAAGAGGCGTTTGAAAGAGAACTCCATCAAGAGGTGAAGCATCGTTTCGAAAAGAGTGTGCCTCGTTACTATGGCCACACCCTGCAGGTGGTGGCCAATATGAGACAATTGATGAAAAAATCCCAAGTGGATCAGCGGGTGCTGCTGGCCGCGGCCTATCTGCACGACATCGGCTATTCTGCCCCTTACCAAAACGATTATGTTGGCAATATAAAGGATCAAGATCTAAAGATCCCCCTGCACAGCGAATTGGGCGCAGATATTGCCAGAGAGATATTGCGGGGCTTGGGAATGGAGCCAACATTTATTGAGAGGGTAGCCGAGTTGGTCAGTATGCATCATAGACAGGACATCAATGACGAGGCCTTACAAGTACTGTGGCGAGCAGATCAGGTGGATTGAGGGAAATGGCTAAGTCCGTCAACAAACAACTGTGGCCCAGGGAGCACGGCGCTTGGGCCATGTTGCTAATTCCATACTGTATTGGAGTTGCGGTAGCTGGTGGGTTTTCGACTCGGACGATTCTTGGCTTGATCGGAGTTTTGCTGCTTTTTCTCAGCCGCCCGCCCCTGATAATACTGCTAACAGGAAGGCCCATCAATGGTCGCTTCGGCTTGGGTGGAGAGGGATTATGGTTGACCCCGTTAATTCACAAAGGGACATCTTCCGTATCAAAGGCCTCATCTGATAAGTGTAAAGGTTCTGCTTCAAAACATATTCGGATGAATTATACGGGGTTGAGGTTCGGGTTGCCGGCGGCTTCAGGGTTGGGAGTGTTCGCCTGGCTCTTTATGAGATATGGTCTCTGGCCACTGCTGCTCATAGGATTGGTCGGGGCCATACTATTCATCTTGCACACCCGGATGACTTTACACCGGCAGGAGCGCACGATTTGGGGGGAACTGCTGGGAATCCTCACCCTGACCATAACGGCACCTTTAGCGGCGTATCTTTCGCGGGGGAGGTTAACCGGCGATGCCTTCGCCCTTTGGCTGCTTAATGCTCTCTACTTTGCGGCCAGCGTGTTTTACATCAAAATGAGGGTGACAGCTTCCACCAAAGGTGATGGCTTGTCGTCAAAGCGAAATAGATTCGCTCTGGCGAAAAATTGTTTAGCCTATCTCACTATCCTTGCGTTAATCGTGGCTATTCTCATTTTTGCAGAGTGGGTGCCGGCCCTTGTAATTTTGGCTTTTGTGCCGATGATGGCCCATACTGCATGGTCCATCGGGACCCTGCGCCCGAAGTTGGAGATTAAGAAACAGGGCTTTATGCAAGTGGGGCTTTCTCTGATTTACGCCGCTTTAATGATTATTTCGTACAAACTATAGCAAACTGACTTAGATTTCCGAAGTCTCTGAGACTTTGGAAATCTGTTCTCAAAATATATGGGACGATCAGAATGAGCGATGTAATGATAAAACCACAAATGCTGATACCTGGTGCTGGTTTGGAGGAGGTGAAAATCAAGATGAAAAATTTCCCCCAAAGGCAAATTTTTCCTTATCAATTGTTCATCCTTACAAAAGGAGGTCGCTATGAGCGTCCAAGTTCAACAGCAGGCTCCCGATTTTAAAGCCACGGCTGTGGTCGGGAAGGAGTTCAAAGAGATCGCCTCGAAAGGAAGGAGGACTGGGCCAGGTTAGCTATCCGCTGATGGCTGATATCAACAAGTCCATCAGCCGAGACTACGGAGTCCTTTTGGAGAGTGCGGGGATTACCCTGCGGGGGTTGTTCATCATCGATCCAGAGGGGAGGGTGGCTTATCAGGTGGTTCACGACCTGGGTATAGGTCGTAACGTTGACGA
>JBHIER010000414.1:0-3349 GCA_046760705.1 bacterium | reverse complement strand
CGGACGGAGGTTCTACCTGGACACATACCGCTGATGTGCCAGGAGCCACTGCAGTGCGTGCACTTATTCAGGCAAAAGATGGTACCATACGACGCCAGTAGAATTAACCCTTAACACTGGAGGAGAAAGATGAGAAATCGAGTTCTTTGGTGTATGGGTGCTGTTTTTGCTGTTGGAGCGGTCGTCTCTCCGCTGCACGCCTGCGAGAGGGGGGAGAGGCCGAGGAACTCTCAGGCCCCGGTCAATCCCTGGGTCAGCAGCTCATCCGACAATCAAGGCTGGGGACTGCTCTATCCGGTGGAGGGCCTCACGGATTACAATAACCAGTGCACACCCAGCCTGACGGCTGATGGGAAAACCATCGTCTTCACCTATTCCGAAGTCAACGGTCCTGCCATGATTGAGCCGGGCATCTGTATGGCCACCTGGAATGATTCAACGGGCTCCTGGGGCCCTCCAGCATATACTGGTCTTCAAGGATCCAGGCCCTTCATCTCCCCGGACGGAACGAAGATCTACTATGCTGCTCCTCATCCACCTGATAAGGATATCTGGGTGAGCACCTGGACTGGGTCGGGCTGGAGCGAGGGGGTCATGCTTCCCCCACCAGTGAACACCCCCTTTGAAGAGACCGAACCGGGTCTCTCCTTAGATGGCCGCCGGCTCTACTTCTCCTCCGATCGTCCCGGGGGTCAGGGCAGCAATGACATCTGGGTAGCCAGGTGGAATGGGACCTTCTGGGACAGCGTGACCAACCTCGGCCCACCGGTGAACACCAGCTTTTACGAGGGCTGGCCCCGCGAGACAGCCGACCGACAGCAATTGTACTTCGGTTCCTGGGATCGGGACCTTTACGGCTGGGGCGATCTCTGGGTCTCCGACTGGACCGGTTCAGGCTGGGGAGAGCCGGTCAATCTGGGCTCGCCCATCAATACCGAGCTGACCGCCTGCTCCCCTTTTGTGACCTGGGATATGACCAAATTCTACTGCGGGTCTGAGGCCAATGAGGGCTCTTACGGTGAGGAGGACATCTGGGTGGCAGAGCTCGAGACGCCCATAGGATGGACTGTGGTTGACATGGGAGGCGGAGCTCATACTATGAACGGTGTGGCCATCGGCCCCGCCAGAAACGACGGTATGAATAGAGTTTATGCCGGAAACTTTGACGGCCATCTCTATGAGTTCACCTGGAATGGCACTGGCTGGACAAAATCTGACCTCGGGGCCGTGGGCGCAAGAATAGACGGTGTGGCCATCGGTCCGGGAAGAGACGACGGCCTCATGCGGCTCTATGCCGCCGACAGAGTGTTGGGAGGCTATCTGTACGAATTGACCTGGAATGGGTCGGGCTGGACGAAACTTCTTGTGGGCCAGGGCGGGGCCGAGATGCGCCTCATCGCGGTTGGTGCCGGACGGAACGACGGCGTCAATAGAGTCTATGTGACCAACCACGATGACCACGTCTACGAGTTCACCTGGAAGGGGAGTGCCTGGGAGAAGCAGGATCTGGGGATCGGAGGCCCTGACATGTGCGACATCGCCATCGCCGACGGCAGAAACGACGGTACCATGAGAGTCTACGCCTCAAATCATGGGCCTCCTGGTCCGGGTCATGTTTATGAGTTCACCTGGAACGGAACGGACTGGACAAAGCTGGACCTGGGCACAGGAGGCTCCCTCATGTGCGGAATTGACGTGAAGGCTGGTCGGAACGACGGTGACAACCGGATTTATGGGGGTAACCACGACTTCCGCATCTATGAGTTTACCTGGGACGGCAGCTCCTGGCTCAAGGCCGAAGTGGGATCTGGGGGCGATGTGACCGACGGGGCCGTCGTGGGGGCGGGAAGAGATGACGGGGTCCTTCGCATTTACGGGACGAACTTCGACGCTCATGTGTATGAGTTCACCTGGAACGGCTCGGGTTGGACCAAGCAGGATCTGGGCTCGGCCGGGACAGGGTTCATCCTGTCGGCCGTGGGAGATGGAAGAAACGATGGAAAGCAGCGTCTCTATGCTTCCAACATGGACGGACATCTCTATGAATACACTTATGGTGAAGGGGAGGGGCATGGACCAGATTCGAGATTTCAGGTTCCAGAGGCCAGAGCCAGCAGGCACCTTACCAGGGCTCAGGCTTCCGGCTGGACCAACACCGGTGAGCTGCAAGGAGCCCAGTTTGTCTATTGCCTCATTCAGGCCTCTGATGGCCCGCTTTATGCCGGCACCTATCCCTATGGGGATGTCTTCAAGTCTATCGACGCAGGGACGACCTGGACAAAAACGGCTGATCTGCCCGATGTCGACCGAGTGTACGCCCTCTTTCAAGCTTCTGATAGCACCATTTACGCCGGCACCTATCCCGAGGGCGATGTCTTCAAGACCATCGATGGCGGGGTGAACTGGGTACCCACCGCAGATCTGGAGGGGGCTACTTCGGTGAGGTGCTTCCTTCAGACAACCGATGGTACTATTTATGCCGGCACGGCCCCGGGGGTCGAAGGCCCTGATGGTGGAGGAAGGGTCTTCAGGACGACCGATGGCGGGGACCGCTGGGACCTGGTGACGCTGGTACCTGAGGCGGAGGAGGCTGTGCTGGCCCTGTTTCAGGCCGACGACGGCACAATGTACGCTGGCGGCCTGCATCCCCAGAGTATTGCCAGAACCGCCGACGGTGGCTCAAGCTGGACCACGTCACCGCTGCCTCATAGCGGTGACATCAGGTGCATCATTCAGGCCCACGACTCCACCCTCTGGGCGGCGGGTTGGGGCCATGCCAAAGGCGGCCACGTCTACCGAAGCACCGACAACGGCGCTACCTGGACCGAGACCCAGATGGTCATGGTCGGGGCACACCAGGCCTCACGCCACTACGCTCTGGTCGAAGGCCCGGATGGGGCGATCTATACCGGGTTGCAGACCGGCCCTGATTCGGTGGTCTACAAAACCACCGACGGGGGCCAGAGCTGGACGAATACCGGAGCGCTCAGTGGGGCCAGAGAAGCGCTCTGCCTCCTGAAAGCTTCCGACGGCACAATCTACGCCGGAACCACACCAAACGGGGATGTCTTCAAACTTCGGGTGGGTCCGAGAAAAGGTGACGTCAATAACGATGGTGAAGTCAATGTCCTGGATGTGATCCGAGTAGTCAACATCATCTTAGGATTGGGCCCACCCCCGACTGAAGATGAGCTCTGGGCGGCGGATT
Source organism: bacterium (assembly GCA_046760705.1). Taxonomy (GTDB): domain Bacteria; phylum JBHIER01; genus JBHIER01. The sequence continues at coordinate 141 of JBHIER010000414.1, read as the reverse complement.
TCAACGACGATGGGATGGTGAACGTTTTGGACGTGGTGGGGATGGTGAATGAGATTTTAGGAGCCGGCCAGGTAGATCGGTTATTTTTGCTGGAGGTAGGGAGATGAGAAAGGGAGTTCTTTGTTGGATGGGTGCTGTGGT
>JBHIER010000413.1:0-3360 GCA_046760705.1 bacterium | reverse complement strand
CGTATCCAGGTCCTGGGTGGCCTTTTGGCGGGCGGCTCAAGGAGATAATTTTTTTTAAAATCGGATGCATATTTCGAAAATAGTGATCTTCTTGCATCGCTTATCGATACCATTTACTTTAACCTCCTGTTTTTATTGCTTCCGCCTCCTGGGTTCACTTTTGCGTGAACGGGACCCATATTTTTGGTAGCGGCACGATCGCTTTATAGTCAGAATCCATCTTTGGATAATACTCAATCAGAAGTTTAACAAATTCTTCAGCGTCTAAGAGGGCAAGACGAGGATTTTTTCTGGCTTCATTGCGAGCCTCGGTTGTGTAGCCGCCTGTAGAGACGAATAGCCCCTTTTCACCCTCTCCTAGGGCTCCAATCAGGTTACGAATATCAGGCCCCCCGGCAGAGGACTGTCTGTGCTTTACTTGAACTTTTACACCGCGTCTTAAATAATTGCGCATAATTGGCTTAAGGTTTTATTGGGTCTACACCAAGCGTGAAACTGTTCAAAGACAGTTTGGATAAGTTCATCGAGTTCAGCAAAATAGCGGTTGTGCGTCCGGAGGCGACGGGTCAACTTCCAGACTCTCTCAATGGAATTCAGTTCGGGGCTGTAGGGTGGCAAGAAATCCAATGAAAGCTCCTTGCGATGCTTTTTCAGCCACGGTTGAATGGCCCGGGCGTGATGATAAGGGGCATTGTCTAAAACAAGAACCATCTTTCGATGTTTCCTTTTGTGGCGTAGAACCTGACGAAGGAAAATGAGAAATGTCTCTCCACAGAACTTTTCTGCACGACGCACAGCCAATCTGCCGTCGGCAGCACGGACGGCACCGAGGACCCCCAGACTTTTTCTGGTAGGTGCATGGAGCAATACCGGGTCAACATTCTCCGGAGGAATCCACATGGTGCAACGGGATCCATGCTGTTGGAAATGGCACTCATCTACAAACCACAAATCAAGGTCCGTTCTCTTCGCCAAACGGCGCAGTTTTTTTATATCTGCGCCGGGCCTCCGGATCGGCCTTTGCAATGACACCACGAGGTTTTCGCCGTCGAAACCCGAGTTGGTGAAAAAGCCTTTGGCATTGCCGGACACCGATATTAACCCCGTACTTGGTAGCCAGATGATGGCTAAGCAATTTCCCGTCCCAGAGGTTTTGCGAGTAGCCCAATTCCAAAGGAGAACGACGAAGGTCGGCCCCAACTGCCAGCCGGGTAGCCTCATCCAGGGAACCTGGTCGCCCCGACCGCTCTGCCTCCTGGAGGCCGGCAAAGCCGCCCTGCTCAAATCGGTTAACCCAATATTGGACCGTTCGTGGGCTGTGGCCAAAGAGATCCGCCACCTGTCTACAACTCAGCCCAGAGCAAACAAGAAGGATGCCGTGCAACCGATGATCGTACCGCGATTCCTCGGATCGCACGATTTCGTCTTGAACGGCCAAACGTATGATTTCGGCATCTTCAATCTTGAGTTTTCGCATGCCTGCCCCCTCCTTTCTTGAGGGAGCATAGCATAAATAGACGTTATGCGCAATAATTTATGTCGTTATGTATAGATGCCTATCAAGAAGGCCTTATAGGAGTGGAGGAACTGCGAAAGCGTATACCAGGTTTGAGAAATAGACAAGAGGCATTGAAGGGGGAATTAAACAGTCTGGAGGCTGCTGCTACTAGTCACCAGGAGTTTCTTCGCTTGGCTGAAAATATGGAGGATTTTTTGGGGCGGCTGCGTAAGACAGCGGACTCCATAAGTGTAAGTGACCGTCAAAAGATCGTACGCCTTGTAGTTAAAGAAATCCTTGTTGACCTGGAGACCATCAAGATAAGGCATTCGATCCCTGTTTCAGGACTCAGTCCTGGGTCAGGACCGAAAAATGGTCCAGAAATACCAAGTTATCTTTTGCGTTCATGGAGTCAGCGGCCCTCCTTGAGGAACCCCTTTCCGGGTGGCCTGAAGGCGACCGTTGACCATCACCCCGGCACGCAGGTATTTCCCGATCAGGCGCAGGACCCGTTTGTCCCTGACCTTGCGGGCTACGCGATGCATTAGCACATCGTGATTAACCGTATCGAAAAATTTGGACAAATCCATGTCCACCGCGACACGGTAGCCCTCTCGGATATACTCGCGTATTTGATAGACGGCATCGTGCGCCGATCTACCCGGCCTGAAACCGTAGCTATAATCCGAGAAATCCGGATCAAACATAAGCATCAGAACCTGGTAAATGGCTTGCTGGATCAGCCGGTCGAGCACCGTGGGAATGCCCAGTGGACGGGTTCCACCCGTTGCCTTGGGGATCTCCACACGCCGGACCGGTAAGGGTTGGTAAATGCCTGCCAGTAGCGATTCACGGATACTATCCCAGTTGTCGCGGGCAAACCCAGGGAACTCCTCGATCGACATTTCGTCGATGCCTGGTGCTCCCTTATTTGCTTTCACCCGTTTCCATGCTTTAAGCATGTTTTCCCTGGACAGTATCCGCTCCAGCAGGTGATCATTTGGGTCGGGCGATTCCATGACGTGCCCCATGTTCGCTCCACCTGTCGGACTCTCCGCGTCATGAGAACTCATAGATGCTCCTTTCCCTGCTCTGTGTTCGGCCCTTCACCATGTCCCGGGCATTACCCCGGGCGTTTGGCTACTATGGCCTCTGCTGACTTCTGCCCAATCACGCCAGGGATTGCTCCGTGGCGCGCCGTGATTTCCTGGCAGTTTGCTGCCTCATTCGCTCGCACAGGCTGGCAGCTATCCTGTGCGCCCAGGCTTGATCTACCAGTGGCCTGACTGGTCGCTTATACGGCCAGGAGAGGCAAGGCTAAGCCGGGCAGATCTCCCCGGATAAGAACGTGAACTGTCGCTACACAACCGCAGCATTTACCCTGTCTCCTGAACCCGGGGCTTCGTTATGTTGTGCTAACTTACCCGGAGACTGGGCCTTGTATGCTGTTTCTGTTCGTCGGCTCATAGCTTTGCGCTCCGACTTCCTTCAGACGGTCCCTCACGGTTCCGCCCTTGTCTTCGGCTAGTATTTGTGCCAATGGTATTAACCATTAGCAGGGTTCACATACAGGGGACTTACACCCCATAAGTTCACGCCCATGCCGGGCGTACAAATGTCAATCGAGGGTACTTCTTAATCGCTGCGCGATCAAGAATCCCCTCATCTCATCGTTAGCCAACTTGACTGAGACCATAATGTCAGTATCAAAAATGAAGAGGCTATGTTATAATTGCAATGGAGGTGAACGATGACTCTACAAGAAATCCTATCTGATATTCACTCGCTTGAAGAAGACTTACTGGCCTTTGAACGAAAGTACGGTATCCGTTCAGAAATCTTCTATGCTTCATACATTAGTG
>JBHIER010000412.1:0-3363 GCA_046760705.1 bacterium | reverse complement strand
CTGACTATTCAGCCCATCTCTCTGGATCCCTTCATTACACCTGTCATTCCGGTTCCGACGATAGGAGGATACCGGAATGACCTTGTTGAATGCGGATATTCATCCATTCCGCTCTGCTTCAGCCGGAATGACAGTGCATAGATGAATAGTTGCAAAGTCAACCAAATGTCTTCGAGGGTGCGTTCTGAGTTATGCGTTTTTTGGCAAAAGACGCAGGAGACATGACGCAAAGCTCAGGACTTTTCCGATAATCCAGACCCTGCTACTGACCAACGACGATGACCTTGAGCCGGCGCTGGCGGGGACCGTCCAGCTCGGCAAAGAAGATCGACTGCCACGTCCCGAGGGCTAATCGGCTCCCGGCAACGGGCACAGTCAGGCTGTTTGAGACCAGAATCCCCCGGAGGTGAGCGTCGGTGTTCTTATCGATCAGATTATGTCGGTATTGGCCGCCCACGGGTATCAGTTTCTCCAGAGCCTGCTCAATATCGGCGAGCAGATTGCTTTCGTCCTCATTGGTGAAGATGGCCGTCGTCGTATGGGGCGAATAGATCAGACAGATTCCCGAATCTATTTTGCTCTCGGATACAGCCGAGCTGACCTCACCTGTGATCGGTATGAGTTCAACCCGTTTCCGGGAAGGCACGGACAGTTCTTGGGAGTATACACTCATTTCGGTTCTCCTTTCCGCCAGGACGGGAGGGCTGTGTTCCAGTTAAGCACTCTATATTTGGCGCAAATTTCGAGCACCTTATCAATCGGTATGGCCTCGATCGTGTGGCCATTGCTGCCGGTCACGGTCGTAGCTTTTAGCATCGAATTGTAGACAGCCTCCTCGGTAGCCTCCACCACGGCCAGAAAGAGGGGGGACATGGACGTGTTGTACAGAAGTTCGACCTGGCGCCCCATCTTCCGGGGCTCATACGGCCTCCGAACAGATCTGTGGGTGGAGAAGGCGATGACGTAGTCCCCGCTGCCGTTGCTGCTGAAGGAGCCGGTCCGGGCCAGGCCGAACATGGCCCTTTTGGCCAGACGGTTCAGATTCCGGGAGTCCAGCGGCGCATCGGTGGCTACCACAATCATACACGATCCGTCCCGTCCATAGGGCATGTCGCCGCTCATGTAGAATTGGCCCAATTCCCGACCGACAGGCGCGCCGTTGATCCGGAGGAGTCCTCCGAAGTTGGTCTGAACCAGAACGCCTACAGTGTACCCTCCCTTGGACTGGGGCAGGAGCCGCGACGATGTGCCGATGCCACCTTTGAAACCCAGACACCGCGTTCCGGTCCCAGCCCCCACAGAACCCTCCTCCACCGCACCGCTGTGGGCTTCTTGAATGGCTTCGATGACGTGGCTTTTCTTCACGTGGCGGCCCCGGATGTCGTTCAGCCAGCCGTCGTTGGTCTCCCCGACCACCGGGTTGACCGATCGGACCGCCTCGTTGCCCGGCAGATCGAGAACGTAATCGATGACAGCTTCGGCCGCCGTCGGCACGCTCAGGGTATTGGTCAGGACGATGGGTGTTTCGATCTCACCCAACTCCTCAATTTGCGTAAAACCCACGGCTTTGCCGAACCCATTGCCCACATAGACGGCTGCCGGTACTTTCTCCTGAAAGATGTTCCCCCCGTGGGGAAGGATGGCCGTCACGCCGGTTCTCACAGCGTTTCCCTGGCGCAAGGTGGTGTGGCCCACCCTGACTCCAGCCACATCGGTGATGGCGTTCTCCGATCCCGGGCTCAAAATCCCCACTTCGATGCCCACATCCCTGGCCCGAGGCCGGGTCCCCCTCTCCTGGGCAAGGGCCGAGGAGAGGAGAAGAACAAAGAGCAGATATATCTGAAATCTCAATCCTGCACCCCTTTCAAGAAAAAAGCGTATCAGCACTGATACGCTCAAGACCCCATTGGCTCAGAGGGTCGAAAGGCTACCGTAACTTCCTCTCTTCTTCCTTGATGGTGTCGATGATCTGCTCAGGTGTTTCGGCCCTTTTCAGAGCTTCCCTCAGTTCCCCGTTATCTAACAGTCTGGCCATCTTCCCTAAGAGTTTGACGTATTTTGCCGGATCCTCTTTAGGCGAAAGGAGCAGGAAGACCAGGTGGACCTTCCGTCCGTCAAGAGACTCAAACTTTATGCCCTCAGGGGATCGCCCGAAGGCCAGAAGGGGTTTGGTGAGCTGGTCGTACTTGGCATGAGGAATGGCGACCCCTTCGCCGATGCCAGTGCTAATCATCCGCTCCCGCTCGAGGACGTTTTGCAAGGCCTCGGCCTTATCTTTGAGCAATTTCGCCCCAGCCATCAGGTCGACCAACTCCTCAATGACGTCTTCCTTCTTCCTCTCTTTCAGGCGTAAGGCGATAGTCTCCTTTTTCAATAACTGCCACAGTCGGGCCATAACCTCTCCCCTCCTGATCCCTGGAACCCGAGGCAGTCTACGGAGAAGCTCATCTCGAGTCGCATTCTTTCAGAGCAGTGGAGCCTCAATCGTCTTCTAAAAGGGGAGGCCATCGCCTCCGCTCACTTGGGGCCCCTCATCGGTGGGAGGTTCCTCCGGAGTGAGGGGTCCCTCAGGCTCTTCACCCCTCTTGTCCAGCATCTGCATCCGTTGAGCGACAATCTCAGTAGATTTCCTCTTTATTCCGTTCTGATCCTCCCAAGACCGGGTTTGAAGTCTTCCTTCAATGTAGACGTGGCTCCCTTTCTTCAACCACTCTGCGCATCTTTCGCCCAGCTCTCTCCACACTACTATCCTATGCCATTCAGTTCTTTCTTGAAGATTACCTCCCTCGTCTTTCCACATCTCATTTGTGGCCATGTTGAAATTACAGACTGCTGCTCCACTGGGCGTATAGCGCAGCTCTGGATCGGCCCCGAGGCGACCGATCAATATCACCTTGTTCACAGTTCCTTTAGCCATGCTGATCTCCTCCTTTCGGTTACGCTATGAACTGACTCTGAGGTCAAAGGTTATCGAAGCAAGACCATCTTTTTAGTCTCTTTCCAGTGTTCACCTTTCCCGAATCCCAACTCTCTGTCGGGAGGGGTTCGTCGGGAGAGGACCACTTTCAACTCATAGATGTAGACCCCACTTACTACCTCTCTGCCCAAACCGTCTTCCCCATGCCAGGTGACGGTGTAGTACCCAGGCTCCTTGGTCTCATCCACCAGCGTCTGCACCTCCTGGCCTAGAAGGTTGTAGATTTTGAGCGTAGTGCGAAGAGCGTAGAGCCCAATGTTCCTGCCTCTTTGCTCTTCGCTCCCTGCTCTCTGCTCTCTGCTGGGGATGGCGTAGCGAATGGTGGTGGTGGTATTGAACGGATTGGGATAATTTTGGAACAGAACAAAATCCGAAGGCTGTTCGAC
>JBHIER010000411.1:0-3378 GCA_046760705.1 bacterium | reverse complement strand
CACTCCCCAGACAGAGCCAGGGGCTGAAGCCAAATCCGGCTGGAATATACCCAAAGAGACAGGCCGCACCCGCAGTGGTGAGAGCATAAGGCATCTGGGTGCGGACGTGATCGATGTGATCACAGGCCGAGGCCATGGAGGAGAGGATGGTTGTGTCCGATATTGGTGAGCAATGGTCTCCAAAAGTTGCCCCGGCCAAAACTCCGGCGATCGCCCCCAGCAAAATCTTGCTGGCGGTTCCGGCGGCCAACCCCTCTTGAACAGGAATCTTGTAGGCTAAGGGAATGACGATGGGCATGAGAATGGCCATCGTCCCCCACGAGGTGCCGGTGGAAAAACCGATAAAAGCCGAAATGAGAAAGGTGGCTAAGGGGATGAGATGGGGCGTCAACACCCCTCTGCTGATGTGGACGACATAATCGGCCGTGCTCAAATCTTTGCAGATCGACCCGATGGACCAGGCCAGGATGAGGATGAGCATGGCGAAGAACATCGATTTGGCTCCTGAGACCCAGGCGTCGATGGTGGCCTTCAGCGAAAGAATGCGTTGGGACAGGACCAAAAGAGCCGCTATCCCGGATCCGATGAAGGAGGCCCACATGAGGACAGCGAAGGAGTCGGCGGAGCTGAAGATCTTGTAAAGAGGGGCGGAGACAGCCTCGTCGCCCATAGCGTTTCGGCCGCTGAACCACAGCCCGGCAATGGTGACGGCAATGACGGTCAGAATGGGAAGGAGCCCGTTGTACCAGCGGAGCGGAGTTCCCTGGGGCGCAACGGCCTCTGTCAGCTCCTTGTCCGTCAACGGTTCAGCGCCGTCCCGCAAAAGTTTGCCGGTCTTTCGTGCCCTCAATTCCGCCTCTCGCATGGCACCGTAGTCCCGCAACATAAGGCCGATGAGAAAGACAAAAATGAGCGTAAACAGACTGTAGAACCGGTAGGGGATCGTCTGAAGAAACGTCATGTAGACGTTGCGATCCAGTCCTAAGGTGTTGAACGCATCGCCCACAAGACCCAGTTCGAAGCCGATCCAGGTGGAGATGATGGCAATGCTTGACACCGGGGCGGCGGTGGCATCGACAAGATAGGCCAACTTCTCTCTGGAGAGGCGCAGTCTGTCGGTAAACGGTCGCATGGTGTTCCCCACCAAGAGGGCGTTGGCATAATCGTCGATAAAGATCAAAATCCCCATGGCCCAGGTGGCAATCTGTGCCCGACGCAACGAACCTGTGCCTTTGGAGATGGCCGCAACGATCCCCTGGGCACCACCCGATCGGGCAATGATACCGACCATACCACCCAAGGTTAAGCTGAAAATGATGATGGAAGCGTGGGAACGATCGGCCAGAGCGCTGACCAGATAATGGGCCAGAACGCGCAAAAAGCCGAGGAACGGGTTATACCCCATCAAGAATGTTGCTCCCAGCCAGACCCCACAGAAGAGGGATAACAGGACCTGGCGGAAGACCAGAGCCATAGCTATGGCCAAGAGCGGAGGGAGAAGGGACAAGGGTCCAGGAATCGTCCGAACCCGCACCGTGGCCACAACCGCACCGTCGGAGACCACAATCTCCGGTGAGCTCAGACGTACCCCCTCCAACTCCACCACCCCGTGGCGAAAGGGTCCCACTCTGTCCAGAGGGATCCACTCACCATCTGCCGGGCTCAGAACTCCTGATATGTGGGGAGAACCTGAATAGCCGTCAACGATCTTCCCTTCCGCGTTCAAGGCAGAGATGGAAATATCAGTAGGAACTCCAGAGAGGAGACACCCCGGCACATCGATCCGAAAATCACGGAGGCCCCCCTCAGACACACCGCCCTGCCCCAGGCCATCTGCGGGGACGAAGGTACAAAACAGGACCAGTACAAACAACCAACATGTCCAAAGCGCTTTCACCGTTCTCGCTCCTCGCAGTCAACAGGTTGCAGGTTTCATCTCTCAAGTCTGATGCGCGCTATGCAAAGCGCGGCTACAGTACTGAGCCCTCTTCAGCCTTCTGATCCCCTCTCATCCCCTCAGAAATCTGTAAAATTCCCGAAACATTAACATTAACACTTTTTTGGCCCTTTGTAAAGAACTATTTTTAAAAAATGGGAAAATTGTCGCCCTTTTCCGTTGACACGGCGACAAATTGATTGTAACATTAAGGAACATACGGGAGAAGAAGCGTGATGAAATATGGAGAACTATTGAAGGAGATAGAAAAGGGGCGGTATGAGCCGGTGTACCTCTTTGTTGGTGAAGAGGATTTTCTAAAGGAGGAGATCCTTCGTAAGATCGCACAGGCTCTCATCGACCCGAGCACACAGGAGTTCAATTATGATCTCCTTTACGGGGGTGAGACCGATGCCGCGACCGCGGTTGACATCGCCGCCTCTTATCCCATGATGGCTGAGCGGAGGCTCGTCATCTTCCGCGACATCCAAAATTGCTCGCCGAAGGACAGGAAAGTGCTTCTCGGCTATGCCGCTCACCCGGTCCAGACGACATGCCTCATCCTCATCGGACCGAAAGTGGATCTGAGGAAAGGGTTTTACAAGGAGCTGAGCCAGGCGGCAACGGCCGTCGTCTTCTGGCCGCTCTTTGACAACCAGATCCCAGCCTGGATTCGGAACCGAGTTCATGAGCGGGGAAAGCAGATCAGCCCAGATGCTCTCAGGGTATTGCAGAATTGCGTGGGCCCCAATCTGCGAGATTTGGCCAACGAAATCGATAAGCTCCTCATCTACATGAACGACCGGAAGAGGATAGAGAAAGAAGACGTGGAGGCGGTGGTGGGGACAACGAAAGCTCATTCCGTTTTTGATCTGGCCGAATCTGTGGCCGAAAAGAGGCTCGACGATTCACTTCAAATTCTCCATTTTCTCTTGGAGTCGGGTGAATCGGAGGTGAGCATCGTCTGGACCTTGACCAGATATTTCTCGACGCTGGCGAAAGTTCACCAATTGAACGAGAAGCGGGTCTCAGCAGATGAGATTGCCAGAAGGGCCAAGATCAGGCCCTTTCTCGTCAGCACATATCTTCAGCAGATTCGCGGTGTTTCGGCGCCTCAATTGGAACGGGCTTTTCAACTCCTCTTAGAGGCCGACGTGAACCTCAAGTCCAGCTATCAAAACCCCAGGTTGATCATGGAGTTGCTGGTGTACAGACTATGTCGTCCTTCCCTGAAGTGATCAGACCCCGAGGGTATTCACCCTCTTGGTCAGCCTCGATTTGTGGCGGGCAGCCGTGTTTCGATGGATAACCCCTTTGCGGGCCAGCCTGTCCAGCAGCGAAGTGGCGGTGACGAGGGCCTTCTGGGCCGAATCCTTATCCTCGGCCTGTAAGACTTTTTTTATGGCCGTTCTCGCCATAGATTTCTGGGCCATATTACGCCC
>JBHIER010000410.1:0-3385 GCA_046760705.1 bacterium | reverse complement strand
CGTAATGGGGGAGTATTTTTTCCTTGACTCAGCCCTTTTTAAAGGTGTAGCCCTTTATGGGCGTATTGGCGTTTAGCCCCTTGTGGGCGTAATTACGGGAGGCTCAAATGAAGTTCCGCCGTGCATTAAAAAGTTTTTTTATCGGTTTGGTGTTGATTTGGGTGTGGGTCTCGGCCGGGGTTGGCCAGCAGTTGTGGTTGCCCAAAGATCCATTGAAGGGCAGGTTGGTCTTTGAAAAGAAAGGTTGTCTGGATTGCCATGCCATTAATGGCTATGGGGGAAAAATTGGGCCGGATTTGGGCGAAAAACCTTTCTACGGCAGCTTCCTGGAGTTGGCCGGAGTTATGTGGAACCATTCCCCACAGATGAGCGCCAAGATGCGAGAGGTCAATCTCTCTCGCCCCACTTTTTCTGGCCGCGAAATGAATGAGCTTATTGCCTATCTTTATTATCTTCGCTACCTGGGGGAGCCTGGCAATGTGGCCCAAGGGGAAAAGTTGCTCTCAGAGAAAGGGTGCCTCATGTGCCATTCCGTGGGTGGGAGGGGGGGAACCTCTGGCCCGAGTTTAGACACCATGAAGCGCTATGTCTCTCCACTGTATTTGGCCCAGGCGATGTGGAACCACGGCCCGGAAATGGAGAGGAGAATGAGGAGGTTGGGCATAAAGAGGCCGCGATTTGAAGGCAGAGAGATGGTGGACTTGGCGGCCTACATTCGGGCAGCCAGTATCGAAGCACCCGGGCAGATGGTGTACCTGGCCCCCGGGGACCCGAAAGAGGGGGAGAAACTTTTCTCGGAAAAGGGGTGCGTGGCCTGCCACGCCGTGTACGGCCAAGGAGGTAGAAGCGGGCCCGACCTGGGCACAGCCGAGTTGAGTCAAGGCGTGACCGAAATCGCCGGTATTATGTGGAACCACGGTCCGCAGATGTGGCGGACAATGGAGAAAACAGACGTGCCCCGGCCCCGATTTACGGGGAAGGAGATGGCCGATGTGATCGCTTATCTCTATTTCCTGAAATTCATCGACGAGGCCGGTGACCCCAAAGTGGGGCAGGAGCTTTTTTCCGGCAAAGGATGTATCACCTGCCATGCCATTAAAGGAAAAGGGGGCCAGGTTGGCCTCGACCTGGCCGAGTCAGAAAAGGTCTCTTCCCCTATTGAGATGACGGAAATTATGTGGAATCATGCGCCCTTAATGGAACAGATGATGGAAGAGAGACACCTCTCCTGGCCTCAGTTTAAGGGCAGAGATATGGCCAACTTATACGCCTACTTACAATCTCTAAGGTAGGAGAACCCAGAATGTGTGGACACAGAACCCCATCTTTTTTCGCGTCTAGTCTCTCTGTCTTTATGATGTTTTTGGTCCTGAGCTGCCGTGGCCAGCAGACCGGGCTGAGAGAGCTGAAGATCGGAGTGGTGATGCCCCTCTCAGGGGGCACGGCGACCTATGGACAGGAGACCCTGAAGGGGCTGAAGATGGCCGTTGACGAAGTGAATTTGCGGGGTGGGCTGAAGGGCAATAGAATAAGATTGGTGGTCGAGGACAACAGGGGCAAAGCCCTGCCCACGGCCAAGGCAGTCCAGAAGCTGATCGATGAAGAGGGGGTGTTGGTCATTATCGGCGCGGCGACCAGCTCCAATACCTTAGCCGGAGCAACAGTCGCCCAGGAAGGGAAGACGCCGATGCTCACTCCCGGCTCGACGAGCCCTTTAGTGACTGAGGTAGGAGACTGTATCTCCAGAGTTTGTTACATCGATCCTTTCCAGGGACAGGCTATGGCCAAATTCGCCTACCACACCCTGAAGGCCAGGAAGGCGGTCCTGCTGTGGGAAGAGAAGAGTACTTACAGCGAAGGGTTGACGGACTATTTCCAGAAGGAATTTGAGAGGCTGGGTGGAGCAATTGTGGACAGAATCTCCTATCAACAAGGAGAAGAGGACTTTCAGGTTCAAATGGCGAGGATTAAAACGCTGGAAGGGGACGTTATTTACCTCCCTGGTTATTACCCTGAAGTGGCCCGGATTATACGGAAAGCGGTGGAATTGAACATCGATCTGCCCATCATCGGAGGGGACGGTTGGGAGTCCCCAAAACTGTTTGAACTGGCCGGTGATGCCCTCGGCAGGGGGGAGGGGAGATACTTTTTCAGCAGCCATTTCTCCATCCAGGATACCGATCCTGGGGTGCAGGAGTTTGTCCGTTCGTATAAGGGCAGATACAAAGAGGATCCAGATGCTTTCGCGGCCCTGGGATATGATGCCGGAAAGATGGTGGCCGAGGCCATTCTGAGGGCGCCCCAGTTGACCAGGGAGGCGTTGAAGGAGGCCATTAACACCACCACCAATTTCAGAGGTGTGACCGGCACTTTCTCCCTGAACGAGAAGAGGAATCCGGTGAAAAGTGTTATCGTTCTGAAAGTGGGCGCCAATAGATTTTTCTTCTCCCAACGGGTAAATCCGTAACAAGGAAAAGGAGTATTGGAGTGTTGGAGTGTTGGAGTGTTGGCTCCTTCCATTACTCCATTACTCCGTTTCTCCAATATTCCAAGACGATGCTGAAGGGAGTGATGCTAAATGGGAAACAGACTGTGGTTGACGTTCTCGATAGTGGCACCGATGCTTCTGGCCATCTTCGGTTCTGCCCACCCACAGGTGGTCAGCCCTTCTACCTATGGTATAAAGCGAACTGGATACACGAGCAGTTCAGTCTGCAAGAGCTGCCACGAGGCCCACTACGGGTATTGGACGAAGACGATGCATTCTAAGGCCTATGAAGATCCTATATTTCAGGTGGCTTTTCTGCGGGCACAGGTTGATGAGGGTGAGCAGGTGCGGGCCTATTGCCTCTCCTGTCACAGCCCGACGACGAGAGTGACGAAGGATTTTTCCACGGAGAAGGAGCTGTCCTGGGAAGGGGTGACGTGCGATTTTTGTCATACCATAACTGCGGTCGATCTGTCCAGAGAGGAATTTAGCTACGATTTAGGTATCACCAAGCGCGGTCCTTACAAAGATGCGGAGTCGCCGGCCCATCTGACGGCCTACTCCCCGCTTTTTGAGTGGTCTGAATTCTGCGGTGGATGTCATGAGCAGAGATCGAGAAACGGCGAGGGTGTCCTGGTCTTGGGCACGTATACTGAATGGAAGGAGAGTCCATACGCCGCCAAGGAGGTTCACTGCCAGAACTGCCACATGCCGAAAGAGCCTGGCGTACCCATAGTGAAACCGGATGTCAAAGCTACGGATAAGATTCTGACGGCCCATGAGTTTATGGGGGGCCATTCGGAGATCAAATTGGAGAAGGCCGCCGAGGTGAAGACGTATATCGAAAGAGATGGGGATAAGGCCACCATTACTACCTTCGTCACTAATAAGGAGTCC
>JBHIER010000409.1:0-3388 GCA_046760705.1 bacterium | reverse complement strand
AGTCGCTTCAAGAGCCAGACCGTTGAAAAAGAGCTCTATTTGCTGGCCTGCGGTAGATACGTTGAGCAGAATCCTGTGAGGGCTGGTCTGTGTGAGCGCCAGTGCCAAGTTTTATGTGGAGGCGTAGGAGGAAGGGTCTGAGGCCATGGATATTATATTACAGGAAGAGTACTTAGTGTCTGTCCGGAAATTCCCAAATTTGTCATTCCGGCCTGTCTGCCACAGACAGGCGTGTTTTTTTGCCGGAATCTTCGTTCCTCTTGTCATTCCTGCCCCGCATCGAGCGCGGGATAAACTCCTGCAGAGCCTGCCCCGTATTTATTACCGGGAATCTCCCGGGGGGCCCCTGTATACCCAGGGACACGGATTCCGGAACAAGTCCGACTGACAGGTGTCTCCGGTTTGAGAATTGACAATGGCCTGGTCGAGGCCATGAACAATAATGCGAAAGTCATCAGCCCCAGGGCTCAATATTTAGTAAAGGCCGAAAAAAACTCGACAGATGGCGAAAAAATACTTGACTTTTGTCAAAATGTTTCGTATATATAGATGAGATTTATTGACATGAAACATCGTTGCGCTCTTCACTACTGCGCACGGAGGTTTCAGTGCAAGGGATGCATAGTCTTACGAACAGAGTTCCGCCTGGTCGGAAAGTCAAGCTATTGGATCGGGTGCGGCAGGCTTTACAGTCCCGTCATTACAGCCGACGGACCGAGCAGACCTATTGCCCTTGGGTCGAACGATTCGTGCGCTTCCACAATTTGCGGCATCCGACAGAAATGGCCGAACCTGAAATCAACGCCTTTCTGACGCGTCTTGCGCTTAATGGGATGCTTTCGCCTGTGCGTCCAGGATATTGATTTTGCAAAAAATGAGACCATCGTCCGCAACGGCAAAGGCGCGAAAGATCGAGTGACGATGTTGCTCGAATCGCTCAAAAAATCTCTCCAGAAACATCTGCGGTCAGTCAAAGCTATTCATGAAAAAGACCCGGCAGACGGCTGGGGCTGCGTCCAGATGCCCGATGCACTCGACCGTAAATACCCCAATGTGGCTGCCGAATGACGTTGGCAGTGGGTGTTCCCGCAGGAAAACAGGTGACGGAATCCGAAGACCGGCGAGCCATCAAAGAGGCGGTGGCCCGGGCTGACCTGATCCGCATAACACCTGGCCAGAAAGGAGCAAGAACGCACAAGACATTGGAGGCTGACAAGTAAGCAAGCTTCCCTGGAAGGTTCATCGGCGTCTTATGCTGTTAACCGAGACCGCCAGGGGCCTTATACTGGTCAGCATACTCATTGTTAGGCAGATAATTTTCATTTCCTTGCTCACTTTATCCACCTTGACAGCTGTGCGCCATTCCCAAAAGTAAACAAGAAGACTTAACTCCTGAACAAATTCGAAAGTTAAGACGCTTGGTTAAGGAGGAATTCAAATGAGAACGCAAGATTTCGACAATTTGGTCGAGAGCATCAAGCAGGCAGGTAAGATCAGACGAGGTGAAACGAAAGCCAGCAGGACTTTCGAGTTTGAACCTGCCGACATCAAAAATATTCGCGGACAGTTGAGGATGTCGCAATCCGAATTCGCCACGATGATAGGCGTCAGTGTTTCAACTCTTCAGAATTGGGAGCAAGGTCGAAGAAGGCCTGAAGGTCCTGCTCGTGCATTGTTAAAGATAGCTGCAGAGAATCCTAAAGCAATGGTTAAGGCATTAAGTGCCTGAAAGGATTACTGCCTAACAAGCGTTTGCAGCTGACGGCGCTTCAGCGGAGTTGCCCAATTCGGGTGATTTGAGATTGCGCCGCAGCTGAAGCGCAACTCGTTAGACAGTTAAGATTGAATCAAATGAAGGTCTAACCAGTGAATATCGAAATTGAACAGGAAGTTGCCTGATAGAGACGAATCGCCTGGGCTTTGTGGGTCGTCCCTGGGCCGATATCTTTGTAATTAGCCCCTCAAAGGGATACAAATCCCCTTCTGCCGATATTCGGCTACCAAGCGACGGACGCTCTTCTGACCTGGTGAACAGTATACGGGCCAAAGATGTTATTGGTGGGCATAAGTTTCGGAGAGAGCTTTTAAAGAGATCTGGCCGTTTGGTACATCGGAGAAAAGGTCGGAGAAAAAGCAAATAGCATGCGATATATTACAATAAAATGACTTATAAAGAGTGTCCCCTGTCCGTACCCAGGGAATTGTACCTATGAATACCGAAAAGAAGATCAAACCTCGGGAAGAGTTGAAGGAGATCCTGGAGGCCCACCGCAGAGAGGGCAAAAAGATTGGGTTTACGTGCGGGGCCTTCGACCTGCTCCACGCCGGCCATCTCCGCTATCTGGAGGAGGCGAAGAACAGATGCGACATCCTGGTCGTGGCAGTAAACACCGACGAGTCGGTACGGGGCTATAAGGGGGAGAAGCGGCCCGTCAATCCTGAACAGGATCGAATACGATTGGTAGCCGGCCTGGAACCGGTCGATTACGTTACCGCCCTCTTCGAACGACGGCCCAGGGAACTGATGGGCCTATTGAAGCCCGATTTCTACTTCAAGGGAGGAGATTATACTGCTGAGGAATTGGAATCGAGGGAAATCCTCGACGAGTGGGGTGGTGAGGCGGTCGTTCTACCATTGGTGGAAGGAAGATCAACGACCGCCGTCATCGAACGCATCCTGCAGAACTATCTGGCCGAGGGCCTTTCATACCGGGCTCAAGTCGACCGGGCAGTCTTCCTCGACAGGGACGGGACGATCAACGAGGAGGTCCCTTTCCTGCACGAGCCGGAGAAGTTTAAGCTCCTCCCAAACGCCATAGAGGGGTTGAAAAAGATCCAGGATTCAGGCTACCGGCTCGTCATCGTTACGAACCAGCAGGGCATCGGCTTAGGGTATTTCCCGGAGGAGGATTTTTTCCGCGTCAATACTGCCATGTTCAGAATTCTGTCCCAACACGGGATCGTTATCTCTAAGATCTACTTTTGCCCCCACAGTGAGGCCGACGATTGCGAGTGCCGCAAGCCCAAGATCGGGCTGCTGAAGCGAGCCCAGAAGGATTTGAACCTGGACCTGAGCCGGTGCTACTTCATCGGGGACAAGCCGGTCGATGTGGAGACCGGCCAGAATGCTGGCAGCAAAACGATTCTTCTCAGCCGGAAGACTGGGGTCGCCAGTCAAGTCTCACCCACTTTCGTGGCTGCAGATCTTCTCGAAGCAGCCGAGATCATCTCCCAGGAGGGACCCTCTCCGGGAAAAAGGAGGACCCCTTGAGGTGACAGCGGGCTTCAGAGTTGGGAATTTTCAAAAAGCCTGCACAAAAAACTTGCATTTGGGGGCCGTTTGCCCTAACATATATGTGTCGGAATTTTTACAGATTCCGAGATGCCC
>JBHIER010000408.1:0-3395 GCA_046760705.1 bacterium | reverse complement strand
CGTGTATGAGGATACAAATGACGCTCGTTATGTTCATCCCCGACTCTTGCAGAACGTTGATCCGTACAGTTTTCATACTGGTGGGACGAACAATCAGCGCTTTAGACGCGACACGAAGACCTGGCTGGGCAAGTTCGATCTCACCGGCCAGGCGACCAGGACCCATCAAGTGAAGGGGGGGATCGAATTCCGCCGTCACCGAGTATTCTTTGAGGACATCACCGTACGTCCGAGCCTGGAGCAGACCGATATCGATCTCGCATGGGACAGTCCGTACATTGATCCGCGGATACTGGATGTCAGTACAACCTATCACAGCACGTATACTCATCACCCCATAGAGTTCTCGGCGTACATCCAGGACAAGATGGAATTTAAGAACTTCATCGTGAACTTAGGGGTGCGGGTCGACTATTTCGATCCCGATGGCGTCGTCCTGGCCGACGAGTCCGATCCGAGCATCTACAACCCCATCAGACCGGAGAACAGATACCACGACGACAATAAAAATGGGGTTCAGGATGAAGGGGAGCCGGACGTGACATTGGAAGAGAGAGAGGCGTACTGGTACAAGGATGCCGGGTCGAAGATCAACGTCAGCCCGAGATTTGGGGCGGCGTTTCCCTTCATGGAGGGCGGGGTCATTCACTTCTCATACGGACACTTCTTTCAGATACCCCGTTTTGAGCGGCTGTATCAAAATCCGGATTTTGAACTGGAGCTGGGCACAGGAAACCAGGGCGTCATCGGAAACGCCGACCTGAAACCGGAGAAGACCGTCAGCGGAGAGATCGGTTTGCAGCAGCAACTGACCGATGACCTTGCTCTCGAGGTGACGGCCTACTTCAGGGATATCCGGGATCTGGCCGGGACCAGGGCCGATGAGATTACGATATTCGGGGGTTCTGCAAAATACAGCAAGATTGTCAACAGCGATTTTGGATTTGTCAGGGGTATCGTTTTGGCCTTGAGCAGAAGGTTTGTGGGCGGGTATGCGGTTTCCCTCGATTATACCTATCAGATCGCCAAAGCGTCGAACTCCGATCCTGAGGCGGCCCGCAACGCGCTGGCCGGCGGCGCTCTGCCGGAAGTTCAATTGACACCCCTGGAATGGGATCAGACCCACACGGTCAACGCCACCTTCTCTTACGCAGGTCCCGATTGGGGGTTCAGTCTCATCGGACAATACGGGAGTGGAATGCCGTACACGCCCCGCCGGTCCGAAGACATTACGGCTCTGTTGACGAACAGCCAGAAAAAACCGTTCTTCCTCAATGCTGATGTGCGCGCTTACAAAGATTTCAATCTTGGACCTTCAAAAGTTGCCCTCTTTCTCAGAGTTTACAACATATTCGATCGACTCAATGAGGTGAACGTCTACGACGATACGGGTCGGGGCGGGTTTACGACGGATCAACAGAGGGTGGAGAATACAAATCCTGTTCAATTGGTCAATACCGTGGAGGATTGGTTCACCAATATGACTCATTTCTCTGAACCGAGAAGGATTGAGTTGGGTGTGACGTATTCTTTCTAATTAAGAGGGGAATTGTATGAGAGGCACACGAATTGGTATTCTATGTACCTCGATTCTTCTGCTGGGGTTGTGTGGGCTCATTTCAGCGCAGAGTGGACGGGAATACAGACGCTGGGCGCGGATGAAGGGCAATCTGGTCAAGACGGTGTTTGGAAACTGGGGGGTTATCGGGCAACCGCAGGAAAGGGGCACCAGGGGGGCCTGGATATATGACAACAACGGATACGTGGGGGATGTCAGCCCGCTGGTGGGCGCGGAGGTGGTGC
This sequence comes from bacterium, assembly GCA_046760705.1. Taxonomy (GTDB): domain Bacteria; phylum JBHIER01; genus JBHIER01. The sequence continues at coordinate 1,592 of JBHIER010000408.1, read as the reverse complement.
TGGGCGATACGGTTTTTCATTCTGTGGTCGTTTGCCCCGTAGCTCGGCCCACCAGCCAGCCGGAAGTGTCGCCCACCGGTGTGCCCTGGGGGTTCGAACCCGTGGCCGGCTACTTCGATGAGACTCAGGAGTACGTGGCCCTGTACTCTGATCCCAAATCCTGGCCGCCCTTCTGGCCGGACAGGATGGACGATCCTGAAGATCCCGGTTGGCCAGAATCGTGGAACGGCTATTTCGGCAAGACCACCACCGCCTCGGAGGAGTGCTACTTCGTCATGGATGACAACAACGATGAGGAGTTTAACTACGCCCACCTCAACAGATGGGGGGTGGCCTTCAAACCGGATTCGACCGATCCGACCCGCAACGGCCTCGGACTCGAAGTCAGGGTCCGCGGCATGCAGTGGCGTCAATTCCTGGCCCAGGACTGCATCTTCTGGCTGTACGAGATCACCAACACAAGTACGACCGACTACAGCAAGGTCGTCTTCGGCATGCTGGTCGGCACCTACGTGGGTGTTACGGCGGCGGACCATAGTCCACAGGAGTACGACGACGATTACTCCTTCTTCGATGTGGAGCGAGACTTGACGTACACTGCGGATTTTGATGATAATTGCGCCCGAAATTCGTTGTGGACAGGGGAGGTTGGCGTGGTGGGATACGCCTTCTTGGAGAGCCCAGGCAATCCTTACGATGGCATCGACAACGATGGCGACGCCGACCAGCACCCGCTCATCCCGGCCACCGGCCCATTCTTTGAGGAGTCTGACTTCGATTCAACGCTCATGGGTGCCGGAGATCAGGTCGTTTTGATCGACCATGATTACGATCGAACGGTGGTGACGGTTCCCCCCCACGACACCACCTTTGTCACTCGGGGGGCTGAAATCCCCATCTCCCCGGGTGTCACCAAGCTGGTGGAGGGGAACATCCTCTCTCGTCTGGAGGGGGGGAGGAGAAGGGAATTTGTAAATCCTAACGCCTACGACGGGGTAGATAACGACCTGGACGGCCTGATCGACGAAAACTACTATCTCCATTATCATCAAATTCGCAAGGATCAGCACGGCAACATCTTGATTGACAGGTTCACCCCAGTACGCCACGTAGACTACATCTCTGGTCTCGGCACCCGCGATCTGCTCATTGACGAACGGCGGGACGACCTCATCGATAACGATGGCGACTGGAATTCTGAGTTCGACGACGTTGGCGCCGACGGCCTCATCGGCACAGAAGATCTGGGAGAGGGCGACGGTGTACCCACAGCCGGTGAGCCCAACTTCGATCAGACCGATGTGGACGAGTCCGATCAGATTGGGTTGACCAGTTTTGAGTACTTCACCCCGGCCGGGGAATTTGCCATGGGAGACGACGAGGAGATGTGGGACCGATTGGCCCCGGGGTTTTTTGAGGTGCCCACTTCCATCGTCAATAACAAACCTGAGCGGGGCGAAGACGGCGATTTCATTTACGGCTCCGGATATTTTCCCCTGCGAGCCGGCCAGACGGAGTGGTTCTCCTTGGCCCTTGTCTACGGTGAGGGCGGCGGGCCAGAAGTTGACATCGAAGACCTGCTGAGAAACCGC
>JBHIER010000407.1:0-3399 GCA_046760705.1 bacterium | reverse complement strand
GACTGAAAGACGCCTTGCTCGCCGCCCATCATCGGTTGCTTCGCTTCAATCCAACAAAGGCAGGCACCCCCTCGGATGCGCCTTTTTGGCCAGCATGCTGTAAGAACGACAAAGCCGTTCTTCAAGAAATCACCCGCGTTATAAAAGACCATCGGCTTGACAAGAAGATCGCATTCCTCGTGGAGCTGGACCATTTCGAACGAGAACGTCCAGTAGAGGATCCCGAGAAACGCAAAAAGTTCCGGCTGAGCCAGGCTATGTGGGCGAGCAAGTATGATTCGGTGCACTCCAGGAAACCCCTGGTAGAAAACCTATTTATCATTTTTCCTAAGGAGTAGCCCAAGATGTCTGAGAAACCCAGTATTTCTCCGGTTGTCTATGATGCGATGAACCGCGAATTGAGAACGGTGCGAGATTATTTCGCACAGAGCGACGAGGAGGTGTTAAATATAAAATGGCAACCGGAAATTGAAGAGGGCGCACAGATCGTACCAGGCCAGCTCTTGGCACACATCGATTGGAGCGGTGGCATCAAAGATCCCTTGGAAGCACCATCAGGATGCGGGGGCAGGATTGAATGGATAAATGGCCAGATTGAATATGAGAAGTTAGACCTGAGGCCGGAGGTACTTCTGCGTTTAGAGGCCGGTTGAGGGAGAACCCGAAGAAGGAGCTGTCGATAAGCGAGGAACTAATCAAATAAAACAAAGGAGGTTTTGGTTACGACAGAAAAAGGGAGGATCCAACATGTCGCATAATCTGCGCATAGCAACATTAAACTGCGAGAACCTTTTCAGCCGGCCGCGAATCTTTGGCGCGAGAAGAGAGCATTCATTGGAGTTGCTCCATTACGTTTCGCTTCTTCAAGAAGAACTTACGAAGGACGTATTCGACCAGGACCGTATTGGAGAACTAAAAGACAAGCTAAAGGGCTATGCAATGATCAACGATGTACGCGGAAAACACAACAAGGTAAAGGGTGCCAAAGAGTGGTTAGGCTGGGTCGAACTCACGCGGCGCAAGGCCGACGATACCGCAGTGAAGAACACCGCGCGGGTGATAACTGAGGTTGATGCCGACGTAATATGCCTTGTAGAGGTCGAAAACCGCCCTCTACTCCAGAAATTTCACGACGATTTCCTCTTTAAGCAGTTCCTTGAGTCAGGAGGCAAATCCGGCTACGAATTCATCATCCTTATTGACGGCAACGATCGACGTGGAATTGATGTAGCGGTTATGTCACGCGTGCCAATCAAGTGGATTCGCAGCCACATACATGAGCGTACGCTATACAACCATAAATGGGTTCCGACGTTCTCACGAGACTGCCTGGAGGCACAAATCGAACTTCCCAGTGAAAAACAGTTACATCTTTTGGTGAATCACTTCAAGTCGATGGGATACAGCCCCCATAACGACCCCCAAAGCAATCTGCGGCGGAAAGGGCAAGCTGAACGGGTGGCCGAATTGGTTAACGAGCATGATCTTCAGAATGAATACGTCGTCGTTGCTGGGGATCTTAACGCTGATGCAACCAGTTCCTCACTGTCGCCGTTGCTGGCGAATGATGAGTTGTACAATGTCAATCTCGAGCTGGACCCCTCTCACCGAGCCACTTACAGAACAGGCAACAAGCAACTTGATTATCTGATCATCTCAGAAACCCTCAAAGATGGCTTGCAGAATGTTGAAATCGAACGGAAGGGCATGTATTCCAAGAAATGGAAGCACTACGACACCGTGACCGGGCGCCGCACGGAAGCCTCCGATCATGGTGCAGTCATTGCGGATTTCTTACTATAACTGATGGCTTCGTAAACAGTCCAACTGCCATTCGACAGGCTCATGGCCCTGAGTAAAGCCGAAGGGACATGTTGCGCTGCATCCTTCATCACTGCAACGTACTGTAAGTACACCTCATTCCTCAGGATTTGTGCGCCTTGAATTTGGAGCTTTTTACTTTGCCATCGAATTTTGACTTTCTACGAGATCATCACCCTTGTCTAAACAATTTTGATATCCTCTACGCTTACCGAATTGTCTTTGATAGTGATTTCGCGGGCCCAATCCTTACCGGGAGAATTATCTGAGGCAAGGATATATTGAATGCCGAGAATGTTCTCCCATTTTCCTGATACATGCTTGTGCCCGAATAAGACAACATCAACTCTGCTATAGATAGTCCGTATGAGGTCACGAGCATCCTTTAATTCCATGAAAGGGTTATTGTACATAAAGGGATGGTGATGGAAAAACAGCATCTTGATCATATTCGTTGCAGTAGGATCTGATAGAATAGTTGCCAGTACGGCCAACTGCTTGGTTCCAATCTCTCCACAGGCAAAATCAAAAGGGTGCTCCGTCTCTAAGTTGGTATCGAGTGCTATAAGCATTACACGGTCATTATCCTCTTCTATTATATTGACGATGGGTGTGTTGTCTCTCGTAAAGGTACCACCTTGATGAAGAGGCATTGAGAGAGCCTCATCAAATCGCTCAGCCCTCTCTTGGCTATAAAAATTTCCTGCGGCACCAAAGTCATGGTTCCCCGGACAGAGAAAAATATGTCCTTTGAAAGGTTCCAGCGCTTCAAAAGCTCGATCGTACTGTTCTTCATGTCCGTCGTCTGCAATGTCACCCGTTGCTATAAGGTTGTGGTCGGTATATTGCTTCTTAATGTATTCAAGCGTTTTTGTAGCTTCACTGTTGTCGCTCTCGTGGCGATGGAAATGAAGATCACTTATGTGAATAAACTTCATTCTTATCCTCCTCATATAGTATCTTTAAGGTATATCTGTATCTTTTATCCAAGGCTTACCAATTGGCTCATATTTTCCTTCCGCGACAGAACAATAATTGTCAATGGTCTTTTCAAAGAAACGTCGGAATCCACGCACCATGAAAAGACGTCGTAAGCCTGGATAATAATTCAACTGGATCCAACTCAAAGCGGGAGGATTGACAAAATTTTGATGAACCATGATGCGTATCCGGGTCCGACCATTGAGCTGTCCGAAGGTCACCATGCCGTCATCATAGATTGCGGAGTTGTTGTCGCTAGAAACTGTTTTCCAGATTATTTTCCGAAAGCCTTTGCCGTACTCAATCCGTTCGATTTTGGTAACGTCGATATTGCTTCCATTGAAAAGCACGAATGCGTTTGGCTGAGACAGGAATACGGTTCGCTCAAGCTGATGAATGCATCTTCCTTTAGAATCGAACTTTACCTGGACAGTCCGTCCACCGATGTAATCTTTCATGGAGGTTACTGCTTTGCAAATGTCCACTTTGCTGACAAACTCTTCAAATGGAAAACCCACATCTCGTTCAAGACAATACAAGATACCTCCATCCACAAAAGTGTGACACGAACCGTTTTTTTTGGGGATTGCGTTGATG
>JBHIER010000406.1:0-3401 GCA_046760705.1 bacterium | reverse complement strand
AGCCGATATGAGAAGAAGATGCCCCTGCCCAACCCCTCGTAGGTGATATTGAACCCCTTGACCGGAAAGGGTGGGATTGAAGTGCCGGCAGTGAAAAAGAGATGAATGAAGAAGGTGATCCCGAAAAACCACAGAAACGGGCGAAGATTCCTCATCACCATCCCTGAAGGAAGCCTGGCCAGATGGATCACGACCAAGCACCCAGCCGTGACAACTACAAAAAAATAGAGACTCTTAGTTGCAAAAACCGCCACCATCAGAAGGACCACCACCGTGAACTTGGTCCTGGGATCGAGCTGGTGGATGACCGATCTGGTGTCCACATATTGACCCAATGTGATCTCTTTTAGAGAGAACATCTCCCGGCCTCGATACGCCTGCTTTCTCTGTACAACGTTAAGATACGTCGAGACTTAGCTCACTGGACTCGCCAGCGGGCCGGACCGTCGCCCTCCGATTGAGACCTAATGCCGGACGTTCAACAACCCCCCGTCTGGGATTTTTAGAGATTCCAAGACGTTTCAGTAGCAATAAGTCCTATGGAATATAGTACTTTCCCTTTCCGTTGTCAAACAAAAAGTGAATATCCGAAAATTTTGCAAAATGTCCCATTTTTTCTTTGACAACGGGCAAATTTTGTTGTATACTTTGCACGTTTTGAAAAGTTCCCTCTTCTGGAAGGGTGTCAGTTGCTCTCGAATTGTGGTTCACTTTCGCCGCAAGGAGTCATCTGAAAATGAGACTGGTCAAACGTATCTTGGGTTGGCTCATTCTCTTCATTCTCTCTTTAGTCCCGGCTGGGATTGCCTACTATTACGGTGGCTCTCCCACATTGGTTGGAGAATTCTATCTGGGGACCCTGGCCTGGGTGGCCATCGCCTGGGGTGCGGTCCATCTGATTCGAAAGGGTGAAGAGGAGATCTGATCGCTCGGGGCTTCCGCTCTGAGGAGAAATCAAAGGTTCCCAACCCAGAATCGTTCAGGTTCGGAACCTTTTTGTTTTCAATTGCTTAAAACGATTATTACTATGCGTTACCGACGGTTTTCCCTTCTGTCTCTTGCCCTTCTTCTGGGGACACTTCTCTGGGGATATGGTTCTGGGAGAGTCGACTACAGAGCTCTCCACCGGCAGGCCGTTGTCTGCGATCTCCACTGCGACACAGTCATGCGGCTTTTGCAGGGTGTGGAGCTTGGGGTGAGAGGTCAGACCGGCCACGTTGACATTCCCCGCCTGAACGATGGGGGTATTGACCTGCAGGTGTTCGCCTGCTGGGTTGACCCGAGGGATGTTCCGGCCGAAAGCTGCGCCTTTCAGGCCCACCGGATGATCGATGCGCTCTACGACCAATTCCGGGCCAATTCAGAGTCGATTACTTTAGCCAGGACCGCCAGTCAGGCTGAGGAGATCGTGGCCGCGGGGCAAATCGCAGCCGTTCTCGCCATTGAGGGCGGTCACGCCATAGAGAACAGCCTGGACACCCTCAGAGCTTTCCACGATCGGGGCGTGCGATCCATGAGCTTGACCTGGAACAACAGCCTCCCCTGGGCCGATGCGGCGGCTGACACTGCTCCGAAACATGGGGGGCTGACCGACTTCGGAAAAAAGATCGTCAGAACAATGAACGAGATCGGGATGATCATCGATGTCTCCCATGTGGCCGACAGCACCTTCTGGGATGTGATCGAGACGACAACAGATCCCATCATCGCCTCCCACTCCTGCGTCCATGCTTTGTGCCCCCACCACCGCAACCTTAGGGACGATCAGATCAGAGCCATTGCCCGGAACGGCGGGATGATCGGCATCAATTTCTACTCCGCCTTCTTAGACAGCACCTTCGGTCGAAAATACAGGGTCCTCCGGGCTCAATACCGGGCGGAAATCGATTCTCTGTGGGAAGCTCACAAGGACGACCGGGACCGATACATTCAGCAGAGAGATGCCCTTCTGGGCGAGGAGTTTCACGCCATAAGACCACCTGTCGACCGGGTGATCGACCACATCGACTATATCGTCAGACTTGTCGGCCCCGAGCACGTGGGGCTGGGCTCCGATTTTGACGGCACCACCGGCTTGCCGCGGGGCTTGGAGGACTGCAGTAAAGTGCCTGTTATCACCCGGAAATTGCTTGAGCGCGGTTACGCTGAGGAGGACATCAGGGCCATCCTCGGAGGGAACTTCCTGCGCGTCTTCAGAAAAGTGTGCGGTTAACCCCATCTAAAGGTGAACCCTAGCCCAGATCCGGTGTTTCAACAGAGAGTGGGATCATGTTCTGAAGCATCCCCCACTTCGCTCAGGCCTGGAGGTTTATCCTCCCAAGGGGAGGTGATATGCTCAGGCGTACGTGGTCTCTTCCCTATGGAGAGGTCGAAGAGTTGCACATTGGACATTTTCGGAAACGGAAGGAGGTCCATATATGAATCGGTGGTTTACTGTGGGATTGCTTCTGTTCGGAATATTCGGACTGGGGTGCTCCAAATACGTCGATCCGCTGACTGAGATTGCGGCGGTCAAGGTAGCTCTCGACCGCTTCTACATAGCCCAGCAGAAGGAGGACATGACTGCTCTATCGGCGCTTTTTGCTCACGAGGGAGACCTTGTCGTTTTCGGTCCGGATGAGGGGGAGCGCTACGTGGGCTGGGAAGCCGTCAAAGGGATGTATCAGAGGCAGATGGATGCGACCGAGGGGCTTCAGACAACCTTGACCGATCAGGTGATCAAGGTCTCCAAGGACGGTGCGGTCTCCTGGGTCTCATCCCTCAATCACGCCACCGGCCAGATCGGAGATGAGGCGGTGGAGACAGATTATCGCGCCACGGTGGTTTTAGAGAAGCGGGAAGGAAAATGGCTCATCGTCCACATCCATACCTCCAAACCGGTGGCAAAGCAGGGGGGTTCGCCTTGATCAGTGCCAAAAGGGCAGGTGGCATACCAAGGACGGAACGGTCCAATTGAGAATGGAGAGACCCGATGCAGCGCCATTGAGCTGGGGCAGGAGTTGCACTCCTGCCCCAAAGAGGCGTAAAAAATGCCGGAGGTCGGACTCGAACCGACATGGGGACGAACCCCGGGGGATTTTGAGTCCCCTGCGTCTACCAATTTCACCACTCCGGCTTATACATACTATAATAATCAAAAAGAGATCGTATGTCAACAAAAAAATGCAACTGACTGGGAAGCCTTCTCCGTGACAGTGAGCTGTTGTAATTAATAAGCTATAACTCATTGTCCCAGCGAGACTAATGAATGATTCCATGGGTAGCCAACTTTTTCTTGTCATGGTGACCTTCTGGCTGCTTCCTTCCGAGAAATTCTGACCTTCGTCAGAATGACTTAGCGCGGCAAAGCCGCAACCAAAATCGTTTTTGGGTTAGGGTTACGATGCCCGCCCCGTTAAATA
>JBHIER010000405.1:0-3426 GCA_046760705.1 bacterium | reverse complement strand
GATCTCAACTGGATCCACAATGGGGTTGTTGTACCCGTTGATTCCAATAACACGACCGTCTCTGGGCATGCGCGCCTCGGCCGCAACGATCCGATAGAAGGGTCGCTTCGTTGAGCCCATGCGTCTCAATCGAATTCGTACTGCCACACGTACCTCCTTTTCAAAAGGGTACTGAGAGAGACCGCTCTCCGCCGAAACCGTTTCAGCCGAAGGAGAAGATCGATCTCCCTAAGTTTTTCACATCCATCTTGCCCAGTTGTCTCATCATCTTCTTCATCATCGAAAACTGTTTGAGGAGTCTGTTCACCTCTTGCACCGTGGTGCCACTCCCGGCGGCGATCCTTCGCCGCCGGCTGCCGTCGATGAGCTCCGGTCTTCTCCGCTCCTCCTGGGTCATCGAGTGGATCATGGCCTCAATTCTCACAAAGGCCCCATCATCAATGGGAAGCCCTTTGAACACCTTTGCTCCCAATCCGGGGATCATGCCCAAAATCTGGTCCAGGGAACCCATGCGTTTGAGTTGCTCCAGTTGGTCTAGAAAATCGTTGAAGGTAAACGCCTCTTTGCGCAGTTTCTCCTCCAGTTTTTGGGCCTTCTCCAGGTCGACGGCCTCCTCGGCTTTCTCCACTAAGGAGAGGATGTCGCCCATGCCCAGAATGCGGGAGGCCATCCGCTCGGGATGGAACCTCTCCAGAGCGTCCAACCTCTCGCCGACGCTGACAAATTTGATCGGCTTCTCCGTCACCGCCAAGATGGACAGGGCCGCGCCGCCCCGGGCGTCGCCGTCGAGTTTGGTCAGAATGACGCCGTCGAAGTCAAGTCGCTCTTTAAATCGGCTGGCCATATTCACCGCATCCTGACCGGTCATCCCATCGGCCACCAGGAGGATCTCGTGGGGATCGACTCTCCCTTTGATGCGCTCCAGTTCGTTCATCATCTCCTCATCGATATGCAGCCGGCCGGCCGTGTCGAAGATGATCACATCGCATCCTTCCCTCTGCCCGGTGGAGACCCCATCGAGACAGATGTCCACGGGATCGGCCCCATCCTTTCGGCAGAAGCAGAGAGCCCCAGCCTCCCTGGCCAGAATCTGCACCTGGTCGATGGCTGCTGGCCGGTACACGTCCGCGGCCACCATCAACACTTTGCGCCCCTTCAACCGGAAATGGTGGGCCAATTTTCCCGCAGCCGTCGTCTTCCCAGAACCCTGGAGCCCGACAATCATGACCAGCGTCGGCCCCGCAGAGGAAAAACGGATGTCTCTGGCCGAGCCGCCCAGCAACCTCGTCATCTCATCGTAAACCACCTTGACCACTTGCTGCCCCGGGGTCACACTTCTGAGCACTTCCTGCCCCACAGCCTTCTCTTGAACCCTGGCGATGAACTCCCTGGCCACCTTGTAATGGACGTCGGCCTCCAAGAGCGCCCGTCGGACCTCTCGGAGCGAATCCTGAATATTCTTCTCCGAGAGCTTGCCGTAGCCGCGCAGCTTCTTAAAGATGGTCTCCAGTTTTCCTGTCAGCTCGTCAAACATGGCTTTCCTCTATTCGCCTATTCATCTAACAATAATTTATCAATTTTGCTCAGGCCATTCGCCCTGGCCACCCAGACCACGTAATCATCAATCCACAGGATATCTCCGTCACTGGCGAGGGCTCCGGGTGTCCTACGCCAGTCCATGACATCCAATGCCCTGAAAGTAATGTTTTTCAGGGTTTCATCATGAAATCTCCGGCCCGTGAAGTGAATAGTCTCCCAGGTTTCCTCGGATGTATCGAATCGATTTATTCTCTGATTCTGATACAAAAGCCACAGGTAGCGGCTATTGAAGTGACTTCCTCTGTGTTTGTATAACACTTCCAAGCACGGTGCCGCCCCGAACTCTCGGCCTTCAAATGGACGGAAAATATAATGCCGAGAGATAAAATAGCAAGGGAAAACCGAAATTTTGATCTGTGACTCATTCTCCCCTGAGCTCCCTCATCATCTTTGGAAGATCTGCCGCCCCAAAAAGTGCTGAGCCGGCAACGAGAACGTCGGCTCCAGCATCTCTGGCCAATGGGGCTGTCTTCTCATCAACCCCGCCATCCACTTCGATCAGAAGCTTATTGTTCTGATCCAATAGCCAACTTCGCAACTCTTTTATCTTCTCCAGCACCGATGAAATGAATCTCTGTCCTGCAAATCCCGGAAAAACAGTCATCAAGAGAACCAAGTCCAATTCGGCCAAAATGTCCTTGATGCGCCTCAATGGCGTGTCGGGATTGAGGGACACACCGGCCTTCACACCCAGACTTTTCATCTCTGATATCGTGGTTTCGATGCGATCGCAGACCTCAATGTGAACGGTCAAATAGTCGGCTCCACTCTGAGCAAATTCCCTCAGATACTTTTCGGGCTCTTCGATCATCAGATGAACATCGAGGGGCAGATCGGTCAATCGATCGATGGTCTTCACCACCAGTGGGCCGAAGGTGATGTTGTTCACAAAATGGCCGTCCATCACGTCCAGGTGGATGAGATCGGCTCCGGCCTGTTCAACGCGCTTCACCTCTCGTTCGAGACACCGAAAATCGGCCGACAGAAAAGATGGGGCGATCTTGACCATATTCACCTCTCCTTTTCGTTCTATCGTGTCACAGTCAGATCGACGGCCTTACCCCGCTCCACTTCTGTACCCGAGCCCAAAGACTGTTCGATGACCGTTTCAGGAAGGAGATCTTCCCTTTCCACATAATCGATAGTTCCCACCGCCAGCCCCACCTCCTTCAGCTCGACGATGGCGCTCTCCAGGCTGAGGCCGATCAACTCAGGCACAACAGTGACACCGGTCATGAGCCCGGAACTGACCGTCACATTGACCAGTGCGCCCCTGGGTGCGGTTCCGTTGGGAGGGGGCGACTGGGAGATGACCACCCCCTTCTGAATCTCCTCCGAAAACTGGTAGGAGACATAACCCAATTCAAAACCAGAGCTTTTCAGAACAATCTCGGCCTGTCTCAGGGAGATACCTGTGGTCAGATCGGGGACAGTGAGCTTTTCACTTCCCTTGCTCACCACCACCCGAATCCGACGCCCACTTTTCACCTTGGAGTAGGCTCTGGGCCTCTGGGAGATGACGAACCCTTCAGGGACAACGGGATCGTACACCGCAGACTCCTTCACCAAAACGAGGCCCAATTCCTTCAACACACTCTCTGCATCTTCGATGGTGCTCTCCGTCACGTCCGGCACAATCACCACGTTCCCGCGGCCGACAACTTTGGGCATCACCACCCTGTCCATGAGGATCAGACCCAAGAGAAAAGCGAAACCCAAAAGAGAGATGACAAACAGACCTTTTAAAAAAAATCTCAGCATGGACAGATGTCCTATATAGAATTCAATTAAAATGAGCAACGGGAAATTGGCAGTGCAAAATGACTG
>JBHIER010000404.1:0-3433 GCA_046760705.1 bacterium | reverse complement strand
TGAGAGAGATTTGACAGGTCAGCAGAGGAAGCCCTGGACGTTGACCTCGGATGGTGAGCCAGGGATTGAGGAGAACCTGGGAGAGAGAGCCGAATTTCATCAACGATGCACCTGGCATGAGCAACATGATTTGGGCTATGTTTTGTGGAAGGACGGAATGGAGAAAGATGAGAGGGAGAGCCACATAGAGAGGCTTTCCGGGATCATAGGGATCCAACTGCCTGAGGGGGAGTATGAGTCGATAAGAGAGGAGGATAAATTGATCATCGACAGAAGATCTGGATAACGGATAAGAAACGAATAAACGGATGAGAAGGATTGGTCATCGACAGAAGATAAGCGTAACACCTAAGAGGAAGTATAGCAAAGAGCAGGCGCTTTTTCGCAAGAGAAAGGCCCGTTTGAAGGCCGAACGGCGCAAGTGGTCCCAGCGCCAGAAGTGACAACGGATAGAAAACGGATAAACGGATGAAGGAAGCGGCATGAAGTTCCCTCCTGCCCCCCCAAACCGGAAGGGTGGAGCCAATGCGGGTGGGTTATGCGATTGCGCGACTCGAATCGTCCCTCGTCTTTCGGTTGCGATTAACGAATACCGGAACGAGCCCCGTTAAATGCGAAGTTATCTCACGGGTGGTCGGTCTCTTCATCTCCTACCATCCGACGGCCAATTGAAGGGTGTGGAACCACTCCTCCTTCTGGCCGGGGAACCTACCCAGTTCTTCTCCGTAATAGGCGTAGTCGATCTTAAATATGAAGAGGTTGAGGCCGATCCCGGCCGCCGGATACCCCTGGTTAAAGCCGGCCCTGAGGTCGAAGACCAGAAACGTCGTCGCAGCTCCGAAATGGAGCCGTTTGAAGAGGCTGTCGCCGGAGGTGAAGAGCAGATCCTCAACATCGGCGGCCAGCATACCTTTCCCCAGGGGCGACCAGGGAAAGGCGTCCCACTGATAGGCCACTCCGACCTCAAGATTTCTGGGCACACTCCGACCTCCCATCTGGCCGACAACATCCTGGAGGACGAAGCCGAAATCGAGACGTGGTCTGGGTGCATACAGAACACCCAGATCGAGGCCAGCGCCCCTTTCATCCCGGCGCAGCCGGTCGTATGCCGGCTTCAATACTTCGTTCGTGCCGCCGAGGTCTGCGGCTGCGAGCCTGACCAGTCCGCTCCTGCGGCGGCTGATGTATTTGCCGGCGATACCCACAGTCACCCTGTCGACAACCGCACCCGCATACCCTGTCAGCAAGACCAGATCGGAAACCGCCTGACCGTAAACCTTTGGATTATAAATACCTTTGTCCACTTTAATCCAGATGTCGGTCGTATTGTAGAGGCCAAGTCCGAAATTCTTGACGCACAGGCTGAACATGGGGGCAAATCTGGTCTTGCCCCACCGGCCCTCATAGGGGGCGATCGCCTCCAGAAACTCCCCGAGTGGCTCGAGGGAAGAGGTGTCTCCCTGGCCGGCGTACAGACTGTCGTAGAGAGCGAAATCCTCCCGATGGTCGACGACAAAATGGGCCACATCCCAAAAGTCGCTGTCGAGTCGGAAACGAAGACTGGGAATAGCCAGGTCAAATCCGGCTCGACTGAGCAGCGCCGGATTGTACACAAGAGCGTTCGCATTGTCCCCTGCGGCCACAAAGGCTCCTCCCATCCCCAGGGCCTTCATGTCAGGTCTGAATGCGGGGGAGTCGGGCCCAGCATGGGAATGGCCCGCAGAGATGAGCAGACAGATCAGAGTGACGGCCGACAGGAGTGCCGCCCTCGGGGAGCCCCATCTCTCTACTCGGTCCCCCACCCCTTTCTCACACACGGTCCGTATCCTCGTCGATGAGGCCATCACCGTCGTCGTCGAGGCCATCGAGCCTCTCCTCGTCAATCGATCCGTCACCATCGTTGTCTCTCTCGTCATCGTAGTAATATTTTGTGATGGTCGTGCGCACGTCGTCGAGGAGCCCCCTGATATTATCGATGCTCAATCCAGTGGTCAACTCCTGCACGGCCGCTACGAGCACATCGGCGCTCTCTTCGATCAGGTTTAGGACATAATCGATGAGGAGGTTGATGTCCTCCGGACTGACCGCGGAACCCCCGATGTGAAGGGGGCAAGACATCGCTCCTCCTCCTAAAAACTGCTGCAGCCCGAGGATGCTGTAATCTTCCAAGGCCGCTGAGTAGCTGATGTCCAAAAGGAGATCTCCATCATCTATGGTGCCGTCCCGATTGGTGTCTCTCAGGCCCAGAATGGCGCTGACGAGACAGGCGACGGCCAGATCGACATCGATGTCTGCAGCAGTGATGGTCCCGTGGGTGAGGCCGTCATGGATGGGGCGCAGATCGTCAACGATGATCACATTGACCCGGTAGACCTCGTCGGCAACGGCAATCTCTCGGATCGAATAGAGGGGAAGTTCAGTTCCATCCTGCTCGCGATCACTTTCCGCCTGGGAGATCTCTCGCACCAAGTCAACGATACCGAAGCTGCAACCACTCAGCGCTGCTTTGGCGTGGTGATACCTGGCATCGGCGCTGTATGGATCCTCCTCCATCGCCTGGGCGAACTCGGCCTCGGCCTCAGCGTATTGCCCCTGGCGCATCAGCTCCAGCCCCCGATCTATGTGGGATTCCTCCTTGCTGTGCGTCCAGCTTAATATGTTACAGCCGGCCAGGGCTGAGACTACTGCAATCACAAGGATGAATAGGACAGTATTCTTCATAATCCTCAAAAGTTACTGTCAAAAAAGGAAAAGCCATCTTCCTCCAGCCCTCCGTGCCCCGAAGCGTCCTCAGCGGTATAACTTTTCCCTCAAAATATACTCCTCGACCTCTTTCGGCACCAAATATTTAATACTTTTCCCCTCCTGCACCCGCCGGCGGATCTCCGTGGACGAAATATCAATACGTGACACTTCGGTGAGAATGGCCTTCTCTTTGAGACGATCCTCGACCTTTGTCAGATCAAACCCCGGGCGGGTGGTCACAATCACCTTACAGAGCCTCAAAATCTCCTCCGGTTCTCTCCAGGTGTCAATCTCAAAGATGCTGTCTCCGCCCATGATAAAGAAGATTTCGACCTCGGTCCCATATAGTTTCTTGAACTGTTTGATTGTGTCAACCGTGTACGATCTCCCTGGTCGTCGAATTTCGACATCCGAGACTTCAAAATAGGGATTGTCCCGGGTGGCCAACACGGTCATTATGTACCGTTCTGCGGAGCTGGCCCCAGGGGAGTCGGCCTTGTGGGGCGGCCTTGCAGAAGGGACAAAAACGATCTTATCCAAGGAAAACCTACGGCGGACTTCTTGGGCCACGATCAAATGGCCCAGATGGGGGGGGTTGAAGGTTCCGCCGAAGATGCCCACACGGGAAGCGTTCAGTACTCCTCCTCGGACATTCATCAATCCAAAATCCAAAAGTCAAAATCCAAAA
>JBHIER010000403.1:0-3435 GCA_046760705.1 bacterium | reverse complement strand
CTAATGTGATGAGAAGCGCAGATATACTAATCGGTGTAAGCCGATGTAAAAACTTTGTATTAAACCATTCTAACCCTTTGGATTTGATAATCCACTTCCGTGAAAAGTATCCTGCAATCAATGGCAAAGCTACATAAATCGCTACTGAAAGCAATATTGTCTGCCAAGGGATGGGCATTGCATTTACACCGAGTAAGAATCTTCCAAGTGGGGCATAGAGGACAAGCATTGTCAGAGAGTTTATAGCAACCATGACTAAGGTAAGTCCATCATTACCTTTTGCCAGATAACTCCACATCAACACCATAGCTGTACAGGGAGCAATACCCAATAGAATAGCGCCTGAAATGTAACTTCTCCATGACTCAACTTCTTGCCCTGTCTTGATGATCTCAGTTCCAGGTAAGAATCCCTTAAAGAGATACCCTAAAAAGAATGATGCAATCAGATACATCGTAAACGGTTTGATTGCCCAATTAATAAATAATGTTAAAGCCACGGGTTTAGGTGTTTTTGCCGCTCTTACTACTTCCGCAAAATCTATCTTCACCATAATTGGGTACATCATAAAAAATAGACAAATAGCAATGGGAATGGACACATTGTATATCGCAAGAGAATCTAATTTGACTGCAACCTCAGGCGCTATCTTTCCCAAAAAAATGCCTGCACCGATGCAAAGTAAAACCCAGATTGTGAGGTATTTTTCAAAGACAGACAGCCTTCTTTTCTCATTCATTTTCAGTTACCTCCTCTAAAGCCAATGGCGTATAACTTGTTTATATCCGAACTAAGTTCGGATATCCTGCCATTTTGGGGTTATATCCGAAGCTGGTTCGGATATACATACCTCTGGCTGAAAAACCCACATTCTAACATGTGGGTGGCAAAACTGTGCCTTAGGACTCTTATCTCCATCAGATACCTACTGCCAAATTTACTTCAGCTAATCCGCGTTTGAATCATTTTTTAGAAAATAAAGAGACTTTAGTCAAAAATCAAAGGAAAACTCAATAATTGAGTCAATTGCCGAGAATGATGTTCACTATGCCTACTACGTCCAAAATATTGATCTGGCTGTCGTAATTGACGTCAGCACGGGCGGTCTCATCCGCCGTGGGTTGATGGGTGCCCAGAATGATGTTCACTGCCACCACCACATCCAACACATTAACCGTACCGTCACCGTTCACATCACCCTTAGCCATCCCCGGTTCTCTGAACCAGCCCAAAACCTGGCCCAACACCTCGGCGCGGTTTTCCACAGGCTCAATGCCTTCAAACCCGAAGGAGAAGTAGACCACTTTGTAAGTGCCATTTTCAACCCCTATGGCTCCTGACCCGCTGGACCTTATATCCCCTGTCCCTTCGGGGGTGGTTTGATCGTATTCAAAGATCGTAAAGGCTGGAGAGCGGGGGTCGATCTCGCCTGTCCAACTCTGTTGATTATGGCCAGAAGTACTGAGGGAAATGGCCACATCCTCCACCACCGGATTGTTCGGAACAGCATTGAGATGATGTAGCCGGGTGAAAAAATGGACGTAATTCGCATGTAAGTAATCGCGGTAAAAGGGCGCATCCCAGATGTCAAAGCCGATCAGACTCCCGGACAGAAGCAGGTTGCCGCCGCTGTCCAGATATGTGGCTAAATTGGTCTGGTCCTCCTCAGTCAAGGTATTCGCTTCGGAACCTGTAAACCAGATCACATCTCCGTACGCGGTGAGACTATCACCAGGCACCTGGCCCCAGGTTTCGACCCACCACCCATCGTACCTCACACCCAGATACTTGAGAGCCGCGGTATAGTATTCAGAGTTGTCAGCACCGCCATCGTCCACCAGGATCAACACCTTCCCCTGTCCTATCAACAAATTGAAATGTATCTCATCAGTGTAATATCCTCCACCCTCAGAGGTTACCAGACGGAAAGGAACCAGATAATCTGAGATAGTATCGGCCACGATGAAGGTGAAAGGGTCGCTGGCATTGTCGCCCATCCCACCAATGGGGATGTCAGAAAAGAGAGCTGTGTTGTCGGTAACCTCCACTCCGGAGTGAACGGTCTCCAAAGTACCGGTGATACCTGATGCATCTCTCAACCCCTCGTTCTTAAGATCGACCCACAGATCAAAGGTCTCGGCAGCATCGACCACCCCGTCGCCATCCCCTGTAACCTCATCAATGGTAAAGGACTGGTACACGAAGTCCGGCAGAGTGACCTGGAGTTTAAAGGAGCTGGCCCATACTTTCCCGTCCTCATCTCTCACTTCCAGGGAGAATTGGACAAAGTGGCCGTTGGGACAGTTGGTGGAGACAGCGAAATCAAAATCATCTGCACTCTCAGCCGTATCGTTGGGAGCAATATCGCCGAAACTCTCAACGCTGTCAGCCAGAGTGATGTACGGTTCCGAGGTTCTAAGCACACCGGTGACCCCGGTGGCCGGGGCACTGCCGATATTGATAAGTGTGACTGGAAGTTCGATGGTCTCCCCGGGATCAACCCAACCGTTGTTGTTGCCCATGCTTTCTCCCAGATCATCGTCGTCGATCACAGAGCTGCTGAAGAGGACGAATGGTCCGGTAAACTCTTCTCTTGCTCCGGCCAGAGTGGCCAGGAGCGCCACCCCCACCTGGGTGGTCCGCCGAGCCAGGGGAAGATAAAGTGTGCCCAGCGTGTCGTGGGTGGTGTGGTAGTGGGGTTGGGAACCTCCCCATATGTTCTCCGCTGTATCCTCACAGAAATCCAGAGCCAGGTAGCCAACCTCCCAGAAATAATAATGGTCGCTGACATCGTTGGGATCAATGACTTTGGTCAAGGATAATCCGATGTCATATTCGGTGTTTAAAGCCACGGCCAGATCAGCCAAAGGCTCGGAGGGATAGTCGCAAAAAACGTACATGAACAGAGAATCATCAGTCGTCGGGTAGGCGATCATGTCGAAGTTCAACACACCACCTATAGCCATCCCCTCGGCTCTGGCTCGATAGGCGTAATCTCCGCTGCCCACCATCCACTCCTCCTCACCGGCCCAGCAGATAAACAATATTGTCACCTCGGAGTAATATTGGCTCAAAATGCTGGCTGCCTCCAGCGTCGCTGCTGTTCCTGATGCGTTGTCGTCAGCGCCGGGGGCAAGATTCCAAGGATCATAGGAATAAGAATCGTAGTGGCCACAGATGATGAAAAAACTGTCAGGGTAGACCACCCCTGGTAAGGTGGCCACCACATTTCGTTTGGTATAGCCGTCCAAATCAAAATAGTCGTATTCGACGGAAAGCCCCATTTCGGCAAACTGGTTGTAAAGATAAACCGCAGCCGAATCGCACATAGGAGAATAAGAGTATCGGGTGCCAAAATCCTGCAGATCTTTAATGTATCCACGAATATCCTGCTGAGAGACCTGGGAGACGAGATATGCCACAAAAGGGTCCTGG
>JBHIER010000402.1:0-3435 GCA_046760705.1 bacterium | reverse complement strand
AGATAAACACCGTCACCAAACTTAAAAATGACCGTTTCACAACCAAACCTCCTGTGAAGGGTTGGCAACGATAAATCGTTGCACTCCGAATCTATCGTTCGCCCTTAAACCATTCCGCAGCGTAGACCGCTTTCAATCTTTTGGATTTTCCGTCGAAGGCCAGATCTATGTTCGCCTCGTACATCAGGTCGTACATCCGAGCGCTGACGATAAACTTATCCTCCGGGGTCGACCAGACCACAACCCATTCAGGCTCGGGTGAGAGTTTTAACTGCGACCTTTTCGGGGTTATCTGAGACTGCAGATAGTCCCTAATCTTGAAATACTCTTTCTGGGCCAATATCTTGAATTCACTCGATGCAAGTACTACCTGAAAATCCCGGGGAAGAAGGAGGTTGTCGCGCTGAGTCTTTCTAATCTTTTCAAACACTCTTTCCCGGACAACAATTTCACCTCTCACATCGACCAAAGTCCCATCTTCAACGGGAAGTTCATCGGTTAGAGGCAAGTATTGCAGTCCTTCATCCTCATCATAAACTCGTATCAACGGGTGTCCGGACGAGAAGACCTCTGGGCTGGTGTAGACACCTCTCATTTGATACTCAGAGCCGATCTGGGTGGTTTGAAGCAGGTCCTGGCCGTAAGTCCGCATCCACGAAGGCTGATCCAGTGAGAAGAAGGATTTGCCCAAATGGATATCGTAATCTCTGCTGCTCTGACACCCTCCTGTTAGCACGAAAAGGAAAAGCAACATAATAGACTTGCGAGCAATAGTTCTGACCACAATCGTTTCCCCGCAGCTTGAGCTTTCACGTTCGAGATTCATCCCAGAGACTAAAGTATATGCCACAAAACATCATTAGCTATCTCGATACTGTGTATCTATGAGATTCAGACATTAGTCCGAGCCTCATTTAGGAAAGTGTAGTGTAGCCCCTTGTGGGCGTAATTACGTTTTGTTTACGGGCATAAAACCCTACACTACGACTTTCGTCCGAGACACATTTCACAGACTGAAGTCTCTGCCACAAAACTTCATAGCCTAACCCGATACTGCAATTTGAAGTGACTTGGACTTCAGTCCGAGATGTTCTCTCAATTGCGGGTAAGTCCGCCCCACGATGATATACGGAAACGTAGTGGAGCCCCTTGTGGGCGTAGTTACGGTTTTTTACGGGCATAAAATCCTACACTACAAAAAATAACTCCCCGCTCAACAACTTGAAATAACATTCCCTTGATGGCTATAGACTTAAAAAGCATACAACAGACTGATATGGAGAACCCCGCGTCCCAACCCCTCCTCCTCTCTGAGCTTGTACCCATAATCGAGGCGGAGGGGACCAACAGGGGTAAAAAACTGGAGTCCAGCCCCAGCAGAGGTCCTCACGTCGCGCCATTGAAAGTCGACGATGTTTCTCCACAGGTAGCCGGTGTCGAGAAAAGTGGTCAGGCCGAAGCGCCAGAACAGTTGCCGCCTCAACTCGAGGTTCGAGAGAAACAGCAGGGCGCCTCCAATGGGATCACCATTCTCCAGAGGGCCCAGGCGGCGTTCCACATAGCCGCGCAGGGTGTTCGCTCCCCCGGCGAAAAAGCGGTCGTAGATGGGAACATACTTGCTCTTCCCAAACTCTTTGACCATTCCCCATTTTATCCGTCCGGCGAAGACGGTCCGGGGGAGCCATCTGCTGAATCCGCTCCAACTGGCCACCAGCTTATAAAAATCCTTGTTGCCCCCCAAAAATCCCCCCGTATACTCGGAGGACACCTGCGAATAGTTCCCTCGGGAGGGATAGAGCGGGTGATCGCGGCTGTCCCTTTCGGCCTTAAAGGTGATCTTGCGCACAATATCCACCTCCGCCTTGCCGAGAATATCGGACTCCAACTTCTGGGGAACGTCGAAGACGTCCGCCCGCTTATAGGTAAAGGTCAGCCGTACCTTGAGCTTCTGGGGAAACTCGTGGCTAATGTAAAGGTCTCCTCCGAACTCCTGAACGTCATAGAGCTCCCATGTGAACCGGCGAAAGTAGAAATCGATGGTCAAGGGGGTCCGCGTGTTCAACACCCATGGCTCGGTGTAGCTGAGGTTGTACTGGTTGCTGAGCAAGCTCTTCGTCCGTACATTGGCGGACACTCCGGCCCTCAGGCTGACTCTCCGTCCTGTTCCCCACAGATTTCTGTGACCCCATTCTCCGGAGGCGTCGAGGGTCAGGTCCAATTGCTCCTGCTGACCCACACCGGTCCGGATCCCAACCCACCGCTTCTTCCTTTCAGCCACTGTGACCAACATGGTCACTGCGGACGAATCATCGGTCATAGTCGGCTCAATATTGACATAGGTGTATAGCCCTGTGCTGTAAATCCGCTGCTGACTCTCCAGCACTTTGCTCCGGTCGAAGAGATCTCCTTTCCGAAACAGGAGCTCTCTGCGGATGATGAAAATTTGGGACTGGCGGCGGCCTCGGTATGAGACCCCGCCGATGTGGACCAATGGGCCCTCATCCACATGAAAGCGCACTTCTGCTCCGTCGCCTTGGCCCGTAAACTGCCCTTTCACCATGGCAAAGGGGTGGCCCCGGTTCGCCAGTTCGTTCTTGATGAACACCTCTGCCGCTGCCAGTTTGATCACATCCAGGGGGACCCCCTCCGTAATACCAAAATTCTCTTCCAACTGTCTGATCACGGAGAGAGCCGAGAGGCTCTTCAGCCCGAGAATATCAACCCCTGAGACCAAGGTCTGTTCTCCCTCCTGAACAACGATGGTTATGGTGGCTTCCCCCTTCCCATTGATCTCCACCTCCTTGGAAATGGAGCAGTCGAGAAATCCGTGCTTGTGATAGAAGGCCTCCAGAAAAGAGATGTCCTGCTGGAGGATCGACTCGGTCAATCGGGGTGAACCACGGAGGTGCAGCAGGCTGGGCTCCTTCGTCCTCATCTTGCTCTTCAATTGATCGGTGGAAAAAGTCCGATTTCCCTGGAAGAGAATTCTTTTGATCTTCGCCCGGGAGGGCCCAAGGGCGTCGCCCTCCCCTGCCCAAAGCCAGCCGGCATAAAAAAAGAGCAACCCGAAGCAGATCACGGTTATAATACGCACGTCTATGTTCCTTGAGATTAGATATGTCTGACCGGAAACACCTGTCTTTCCTGTCGTTCCTGCCCCCGCTTTCGAGGGAATCTCCTGGAGATCCCTGTATACACAGGGACAAGGATTGCGGCACAAAAAAAGGCCTGCCTGTAGGACCTGCTCACGTGATGAACCCCCATGAACTACCTCATGAGAACCATCTTCTTCACAGCCGTGAAATCACCACCCTGAAGCCGATAGAAGTACACACCGGTGGCTACCTCGCGGCCAGAGTCATCCTTCCCATCCCAGGTCTCTCCAACTCCGGGTGTGTCCAGGTCGAGTCGCCGTATAAGTACCTCCTGAAGGCG
>JBHIER010000401.1:0-3436 GCA_046760705.1 bacterium | reverse complement strand
TTTTCGCAGATCTTGCAATTAATGCACAGACTATGCAACAGAGCCAATTCTATTTCGCTTTTGACCTTGCTCACCTTCAGAGCCTCTGTGGGGCAGGAATTCGAACAGATTTCACAAAGCGTACACTTCTTGCTGTCGATATCAACCCACCCAAAGTAAGGCGCCTCGATCTCAGCCGCTTTTGATGGTGATTCCTTCGAGAAAGTTTCAAGTAAGCTAGCTAATTGTTGCAGTCCACCCTTCACGACTGAAGCAGGCTCACCTCTAGGAAAAGGATGCGATTTTAACGATCGGATGTCCTCTATGAAACAGACCATTTGGTGTGCGAACTCCTCCAAGGTATTTTCAGAAATATCGATGGCTTTGACTCTATCCACATCTATCCCGAAGCACTCCAGCACAGCTTTTGCGTAGCTCGCTACCTCTTTTGCACGGGCATCTCCTATCTTATAGGGGCACTTCCCATGTGGACAACTAGCCACGACAACGCCGTCCGCCCCCCTTTCGAGGGCATAGAGGATCATGGGCGTGGATACCATACCAGCACAGGGGACCACAATCGGCAAGACATTTGGTGGGTATCTGAGTTTCTTCTCTCCCACTGCCTCAAGCGATTTGCTCACTTCCCCACACAGAAAAGCTAAGACCCTTGGGCTTAGTGTGCCCTTGGGACTAGCAAGCTCGGTTATTTGGGCTACGACCTGATCGTCGGTATAAGTCGGGAACTCGATGGCCCCAACCGGGCAGATTGGAACGCAAATTCCACAACCTTCACACCTGTCCTTATCTAGGCTCATAGCCTTATCCTCGATAAACAGCGCATCAAATGGGCATATCCCTAGACAGAGTCTACATCCCTTAGGACCTAAGCACGCATCTCGTTCGATTGAGGGGGTGACACGGTACTCCACCAGGCGTTCCGCCAAAAGCCTCATGAAGCCACGCCGATCGACTTTCTCGCTGGGCTTGATAGGGGAGATCTTAAGATTCTTAGACGTTACGGGCTCCTGCCTCTCCATCTTGGCAATTTCTCCGAGTATGAGGAGTCTAGCTTTTTCTGTGGCAAGCTTTAGATTGTCGTGGACCCAAGCGCACCACTCCCTTAGCCCCACTATCCCAAGAAAGTACGGATCTATGCCGGCATCCTTGACTGCCTCTCGTAAGGCATCGGTTACCGATCTGGGGGTGCACGCTCCGATGATAATACGCTTAACCCCGTCGCTTTTTCCAATGGTGCCTTTAATTAGCTCCAGTCCACGTTGGTCACACAAGCATCCGTTCACCACAACAAAGGACACGTTCTCCCGTCCGCTAAGCGATTTCGAAAGGGCGTCGAAGTTTATCGTGTTGGAAAGCGTGTCACGGCAGTCGCAAAGGAAGACGCCGATTTTTTCCTTTCCCATGCAGGATCATA
The DNA here is from genome assembly GCA_046760705.1 of bacterium. GTDB lineage: Bacteria > JBHIER01 > JBHIER01. The sequence continues at coordinate 2,022 of JBHIER010000401.1, read as the reverse complement.
CCTTAAGCACTTGGAGGACTTGCGTCTTTGGATCCACGCAAAATTTCCAATAGGTAACTTACGATGCTGTTGTCAATTTTAATGAAACCGTCTGTTATCTCGATTATGCCAAGGTAAAAGTCAGCATCCTGCCCTATTTCTTTGCACACTTTCCTAGCCTCTTTGCAAAACCTTGGGATCCATTCTAAAATGTGACCCTTTAGGAATTCCTTTTCAAGGTTCAGGAATCTTGATACTGCCGTATTATCGTTCCCCCTCCAGGCGTAAGCTTCCTTTTCGCACAGAAAGTGCATAAACCCAAGTTCAAGGCCGATACTGTCAGGTGGCTCGGTATCAAGGTGGCCTGCTGGTTTAGCATGAGCTTGGCGGTATTTCTGTTGTACGGCGAGTGTCGATTCTCCCATGACTCGCCCTTCCCTGTATACTGACTCGTAGGGAGGAGGTGGACTATACTCTGGCTTCACACCTCGGAAGAGTCTTGTATGGGAAACTGCTAATTCCTCACATATTTTTTCCCTAGGCTTAGTGCCAGATCTCTTAACGGAATCCTCAATTACTCGCAACCCCTCCCTTATTTTCATTAACGCGGTACTAGAGGTCGCGGCCCGTCTAACGGAGGCAAACATGGAGCGATAGTCGGTCTTCAATGAACTTTCGACAAAGTCCACAGTCGGGACCTGTAGGTAGATAGAGCTGAGAAAGGCGTATATCCTTCCCCTGGATTCAGCTAGTCCCCCTGTGGAGGCAAAACTGTTGTGACGTTCCTTGCCCATTGTGCAGCATTAACACTGTTTTGAGTCCGCTAAAAAAGTTAGCAAAAATGTTCTAGTTCTTGAACTAAAGATCGAAGGTAATTTTCGTGATAGTTCGTGATAAATATGAACGGATTGTTGTGGATTGTTGTGGATGGAAGCATTAATTTTAAAAAAGAAAGTTAACATTTTTACCGAGTGCGCTTAACCCGACGCAAGTTCCTTAAGCTATCAGGTGCTGTGGCTGGCTTAGCCGTTGCTTACGAGATCCTCCCTAAGAGCCATGTGGGATCATTCGTTGAGAGCGTAGGCGAGGCAGAGGCGGAGGCAGAAGACGTCTGGATAAAAAGCATCTGTGTCAACTGCGTGAACTTCTGCGGAATACAGGTTCACCGAGTGAATGGCGTCGTCGTCAGGATCGATGGCGATCCAGATCATCCTTACAATCTCGGTAGGCTTTGCCCGAAGGGAAACTCCGGCATCATGCAGCTCTACCATCCGTATCGCCTTAAGGTGCCGCTGAAGAGGACGAATCCCGAGAAGGGGATTGGCGTGGACCCGAAGTGGGTGGAGATAAGCTGGGATGAGGTCTATGATATCGCTGCGGAGAAGATAAGGGCCACCAGGGGGGACAAGATCATCTGGATTCAGGGACACGGGAAATACGTGATGCACAAGTACTTCATGAAATCCATCGTGAAGGCCCTCAAAACGCCCAACAAGATCCACAGGGGAAGCATATGCGAGGCTTCAAGGCACGTAGGCGATGAGCTCACTTGGGGAGGTCATGGGTTCTTGCCCGACTTAGACCACTGCAACTACCTCATCGTATTCGGAGCGGGTATTATCTCGGCGGAGCAGTGGAATAGGTGGCTGGATCGAAAGACCCTATCCGCCGCGGAGAGGGGAATGAAGTTGGTCGTAGTGGATCCCAGGCTATCGAGAATCGCTACCAAGGCTATGCATTGGAATGGAGAATGGATTCCGATAAAACCAACCACTGATGGAGCATTCCTCCTAGCGATGGCACACGTCTTGATAAGGGAAGGCCTTTATGATGAGGAATTCCTCAAGACCTATACGAATGCTCCCTTCCTTGTACATCCAGAGACGGGTAAGTTCTTGCGAGAAGATGAAAAAGAGCTCGTTTGGGACGTGGAAGCCGGAGGGACAGTAGCCTACGACAAAGCTACAAAGCCGGCTCTAACCGGAACCTACCTGATTGATGGGGTAAAGTACAAGCCAGCTTTTCAACTGTTCTCCGATCAAG
>JBHIER010000400.1:0-3440 GCA_046760705.1 bacterium | reverse complement strand
CATGAAGACATGATCTCCAACCTCGGACCAGGCGCACAAGTACACGTGAGCCTGAAGCTTGGTATATTCGCCAATAATGCATTCGTTCTCCACCGTCACCCCCCGGCCGAGGATGACGAAATCACCGATGGTGCATCCTTCCCGCACCTGAGCTCCGTCGGCAATAAATACCTTCTGACCAATCTTTGACCCGGCATAGAGAACACAACCGACCCCGATGGTGCATCCATCCCCAATTTGAACCGGGGGCAATACTTCCTCACCCTTCAGGGTGCTGATGGCCGCCACCTGAGGCTGCTTCCCAATAACCACACTGTGATCGATCCTCACGTTATTCCCAATTTTCGATCCACCATGGATCGTGACGTTATTTCCGATGACGACATCGTCTCCCAGGACAACGTCATCCTCCACCACAGAAAAATGGCCGATGCGGCAGTTCTTTCCCATCCGAACAGTCTCGGCAATAGAATGTGTCACGTCAGTCCCTCCTCTATCTTCACTGGTGTTCCTCCGCTCTCCATCGATTTCTGAGCGGCATCGAGAACTCTAACCACACTCAATCCGTCTCGCCCGTCCGATCGGGGGGAGGTACGATTCATAACGCAGTCGATGAAATGGTGACATTCCAACCTCAACGGCTCTGTCACCACCACCCTGGGTATATAGATATCTCCGATGCGCAGGCTGAGCGATTCGCCGTAGGACTCGTAGTCGAGCCTCTGATCCACACCTTTGTCGTAAATCCGAATCATCTCCGTACTCTCCATATCATCGAAGACAGCCATCTTCTTGCTGCCGACCACAGTCACCTTTCGGATCTTATGGGGGTCGAGCCAGGAGACATGGATATGGGCCATGGTTCGGCCCGGAAAATGGAGGGTGGCAAAGGTCACATCCTGAATGCCTTTCTGAAGATAGGACTCACCCACGGCCGTCACCTCGATGGGTACCTGACCGAGGAGATAGAGGATCAGAGAGACGTCATGGGGTCCGAAACTCCACAAGGCATTCTCAAACTGTCGAATCTTACCCAGATTGACCCTGGTCGAGTAAATATAGTAAATGTTGCCCAACTCGCCACTGGTTATGTACTCCTTCAGTTGATGCAAGGCGGGATGGTACTCCAGTACGTGCCCCACCATAAGAATTCTCTCGCCCCTCTCCGCGAGTTTGACCAACTCCTCACCTTCTGAGACATCCAAAACCAAAGGCTTCTCCACGAAGACATCCTTGCCAGCCAGAAGCGCTTCCCTGGCGATGGGAAAGTGGGTCTCAGGCAGGGTGGCAATGACCACTGCATCGATCTGATCATCGGCGAGAACATCGGAACAGTCGTTGGTAACTCTCAGACCAGGATAGTCTCTTTTGACTTTAGCAATGATCGCTTCATCCTTGTCGCAACACATCTTGACCTGACACTGGGACATGGAGCTAAAATTTCTCAACAGGTTCTTCCCCCAATATCCCACCCCTATTTGACCGAGACTGATCATGGTTTTACCACCTTTCTCTTAAGAAGCAACAATAAGAATGTGGTGAAATATACTCTCGATCAAGGCCACTGAAATCTCTGACTTCTTTCTCCTGTCCAATTGCTTGCCAATAAACTGCACAAGTAATTTTTTCACCATTCCTTCACCGAGCTTTTTACCATCTTTTAGATCCATAAGACTGGGAAATTCGTCTAAAATTAAAATAGTCCGCAGATCCAACTCTTTGGCCAAATTCTCAATACTCCAAAAGGTTTTCTCCACCAAGAAATTGGGCTCATGCGGTTCATTTCTCCTCAAATTTAAACTGAACTCAATATCCTCCAGGACACGAATTTTCAGATCAATGCTTTTCAGAAATGCGAGTACTTTTGTAGAAGGCACTTTTCCTAAATGAGCTATCTTGTATTTAACACCGAGTCTATTTTTACACGCATCCACCATCAACAGAGACAATTTCTGACAGAATTCCAACAGGCTATTCTCTATCAAATCCCAGAGTGAAAGGTAGACAGTGGCGATATCCTCTCTTTCGCTGAAGCGATTGACCAATTCTTTTAAGATAGAAGTCTTTCCGATCCTTCGCTGTCCGACCAGGGCAAAGCCCATATCTAATCTGGGATCGGTCAAAGTTTCAGTCATTTCGTTGAGAATATCCTCACGATCAACGAAATTCTCCCCCACGGCTGGTTTCAAGGTAAAGGCCATCTTCACCTCGTGAACTCTTCGGCCACACTCTTAAAACTTCTCAAAACTTGTTGAAATTCACACCATATCTAATATAAAACGCTAGCTAACTGTCTTTCATTTTGTAAAATATTTTCCGCTCAGATTTCCTGCTTTGTTCGATAATCCCTTTTTTCTGACTGCTTGCCACACCTTGGGGGTCAATTTTATCACTCCCAGGTTCTCCTCTGCCGAGGTTCTGAAAGCAAAATGGCAAAGAAGGTTGATTTCATAGGGATATCTGCCCGAAACTTCGATTACCCTTAATCGGCCTTAATATAGCTTCTCTGGCCGCCATGTCATCCTCAAAAGGACCCAGAAGAATCTTTACAAAAAATCGCTCGATAGGAGAGAACACCTCTGACAAATCTTCAAGCATCTTAGGGATGCCAGAAAAGATTAGAATGTATCCATCTAAATCCTCAAACAAATTTCGAAACCGTTGCAGTAAAGGTTTCTACATAGCTAACAACTGAGCTTCATCAATCATTACGACAATTGCTTCAACCTTATACGACACGTCGAAATCTTTTTCTTCTTTTTTCATCCTATACAAAGGGGGCAATTGTAAGGGTAGCCCACTTATTTTCGCACCAATGTCCGCTGCAGTGATCACCCCTTGAATGGCATTTCTGAATACTTGTCCTATCCATTGCAGAATATAATAATGTGCTGACGCCTTCAAGTCAACAAAAATCTAATAAAAAGCAGTGGATATCGACTCCACCGAGCTTGAAATTTGGAGTGCCCAGAACTCAGGTACTCTTTGCTCTGCCTCCAGAAGGCCGGCTCCGATCTGAAGTCCCCTCCGCCGGAGCATCTTTGGGGATGGACAACCGAGCCAATATCGGCCGAGAAAGACGTTCTCCCAGTTCCAAAATAAGCTTGACAAGGCTCCGGGGAAATTGTATACTTCCTGTGAGCTCTTACTCCTTTTCCTGTGAGTAAAGGAAAAGTGCATGTTGAGAAGGCCTCACATTCGTCTTAAGCAGGCCTGTCATGAGACAGTTCAAACTTGAGGATCGAACCACTGAATGGGTAACTGCAACACATAATGTAAAGTATGGCCTATATCTATACCATCACCGGTTATCTGATTGTTCTCTTCTCCGTGGGAGTGGTTCTCTCTTTTCGGGCCAGGACCCAGGAGGATTTTATGGTGGCCGGCCGGAGCCTGGCGGCCCCTGTCCTGGTGGGGACGCTTGTGGCCACCTGGATCGG
>JBHIER010000399.1:0-3440 GCA_046760705.1 bacterium | reverse complement strand
AGTATATCAGATGATCAGGGTATCAGTGGGAAGAATATCAGGGGATCAGAACATCGGGTTCACCCCGTGAGATAGGGACTGCACTTTACCCTGTGGGATAATCTCATATCCAACGGGGTTTATCTCACGGGGTGAACTGATTTGCTTTAATTTCTTTGCACAAAAAACAAAGATTTTATTGGTAATACTATAAGGGGGGATTGCTTCATCCCGCTATGCGGGACTCGCAATGACAGAGAGGGAATGAAGCATGGCCCGCGCCTCATCCTTCCGCATAAGATTGGGCTGACTGAGCTTCAATATGCGGCCAAACTGTTCCTTGGCCTTACCCAAATCTCCTCTCATCAGAGAGGCTTTGCCCAGATACCAGTAACAGTCCTCCTGATAAAATTGGTTCTCTCCGCTCAGAGCAAGAGCTCTCTCCAAATATGTAATCCCCTGATCTACACGGAAGTCGTCGAATTTGTACGACAGCCCGGGGAGCCTCACCTCGGCCGCAAAGAGATAAGAGAGTCCCAGGTAGTAGTTAGCGGCGTAATGGTCAGGATTCTCTTTCAAGTACATTCTCAACTCCGCGTTCGCTCTTTCGTATTTTCCCTCGCCGAAGAACCTCAATCCTTCAGTTAAAGTCGTGGGGGCGACCGTTTCGGTCCGGAGAACACCCTTCCTTTCCGGTTCTATTTGGGCCAGGTGGAAATAGTCTGACCGACTTAAATAGGTGTAAGAGTAGAGACCGACTATCACCAGAATCACCAGGGCTCCGGCGTAGGCCAATTTCTGGGGCGTCAAAAGCGCTTCCGAAACCCCCTGCCATTTCTTCCTGAGAAGTTCCAGATAGCTTCTCCTCTCAGAAACGTCAGCCCTCTGTTTCGGAGGGGTTGGTGCCGACTCCAGGTAGGCATAGAAACCCTTATCCAACGACTTTTCAATCTCCGCCCAATTTTCCGGCAGGGCCACCTCTTCCAACCCGGTTTCCTGTACCTTCTGCAACCTCTCCAGAGCTGCCAGGCACATAGGACACAGACCGATATGATCCTCCACGGCCCGCATCTCCTTCCTCGGTAGCTCCTTGTTGAAATAGCGGCTCAAAAGCTCCGCTGCCGGACAGGCCTCAAGTTTCTCATTCTTCATACCCGATAGCTCCTTTCCGTACGTATTCAAAAAACCCTTTTCGTCGTCATTTGATCTCATACGCTCTATGCTCCCCGCTTAAAAGTAGATAGCCACAAAACCTGTCCCTGCGAATGCAGGGATCTCACAAAATGACACAAACATTAGGCAAAGTCCAGCCAAACCTCAGTCTCCGCGGCTTCAGTATCTGCGTCGCTCAATTTGCTGACAAAATGGGCAGGGTAGCGACGTTTCCGCCATGCCTCCGCTATATTCCCACAGACAGAGCGAGATGAACGTCGGATTTGGTCAGTAAGTGAATATTTCTCCTCAGTCGGCCATTTCTTGGAAAGCTCATAAATGCGCATGGCAGATGTAAACGCGAGCTGGTAGACTTTCAACTCTGTGTAATTTTGAACAACCTCCGGCTTTTGTGAATCACTCATGTCCATCGCGCTCCACGCTCTGCGCTCTCCGCTTGCCGCTCCCCCCTCTCACGCTCCACGCTCTGCGAAAAGCACCTTAAATCTCCGCCGCCCGTTTTGGATATGCGAGCGAACGGCATTCTGGGGATAACCCGTAATTTCAGCGATCTCTTCGTAGGATTTCTGTTGGATATAGAAGAGGCAAAAACACCGTTGCTGTGGCCTTTTGAGTTTTTTAATGGCTTCTCTGATCTTATCTCTGAGGTCCCCCCGCTCGTCATCACCCATTTCGTCCTTGCAGACTTCTTCCTGCATCTGGTTCTCAAGCTGCTCAAATTGAATCCGGCTCTTTCTCCGTACATAGTCAATACACAGGTTGGTAGCGATCCGACAAAGCCAGGGGAAGAACGGGCGCTTCAGATCATAGGTATTGATATTCTCAAAGGCTTTGACAAAGGCTTCGCTGGTCAAGTCCTTAGCCTCTTCGCTATCGTTGGTCATTCGCAGGCAGTGGGCAAATACCTGCCTCTTGTACTTTTCGTATATCCGGCCCCAATACTGAGTCCCTCCTGTCTCCAGGTATTGCTTCAGCCAATAGCCATTTTCAGCTTCCGACTCTTTCACCTGCTCATTCCTTAACATATAATACGATAATACGAATGACTTACATAAATTACATATTTTTCTCTGACTTTTTGACAATATAATATAACATTCATGATCTCCAAAATCAATAAAAATAGTGAAAATTTTTTGTGTAATTTTCATATCTCAAACGTAATATATACAGACATAAAAAAATGGTGCCGAATGTGATTTTTGTATTCTATACGAGTCTTTTCAAGTATGTCATTCCGGTGGCACTTATCCCGAGCTTTTCCCGCGATTGCTGAACCCTCACGTAGATTAGCGATTGGAGGCTCGCGATGTTAAATAGAATAGCCTGGTTTACTGTGATCGTCCTGTTTTCGGTGAGTATGAACAGTTATGAGCAAGGACAGGAGGGAGATTCTCATACATACCCCACAGATCTTTCTTCTGATAGTGGTAAACGTCCGCAATCGGGGTCTTCACCCAATACACAATTGCACGAGGATACCGTTGAAGGAGTGAATGCAATTACCCCGAACTTGACGCTGGAGCAGATCAAAACCAATCTCATAAATAACCCTCCCAATACCGGCGATCCGATGGTTCGGGAAGAATCGATTTTGGCCCTGGAAAAAATCCTTCAGAATGACTCCAGCCGAACTTCACAAGAAGTGATTGACTACTATGAATTTTGGATGGATAGAGTCAAAAATGAACTACAGGATGCAGTACAGGGAGATGCTGCCATCTGGCAGATGTACAACCATGGTTATTTAATCAGGGTCCTCCTCAGAATTTGTGCTGCGGAAGAGCATAAAAAGGTTGAAAGCATGAGTCAAATCCATTATTTTATTCTGGATGGAAACCACGAAACCTGAATAACGGAGGGACGGCTCATGCTTATTTCCAGTATTGTACGTCTGACTGTTGGACTCAAGGATCATCGTGTTGTTTGCACTCGCCTGACCGCAAATGAGCTGCGTATCGAGCTCGATGCCAAGAAAGGCCGCAAGTTGCCCTGCAGCATCTGTGGCCAGCGGATTCATCCGAAGGATACGCTTCAACAGAGGCGCTGGAGGCACGTCTGCTTGTGGGGCATCGCTGTCTTTCTCTACTACTGTCCCAGGCGAGTGAGATGTCCTGAGCATGGAGTGCGGGTGGAAGGTATCCCATGGAGCATGGGCAAAAAGCCCATCAGTTTTCCCCTTATCACTGTGCTGGCCTTCTGGTCCAGATTGCTGCCCTGGGAGCAAGTGGCCAGGCTTTTCAATGTCTCTTGGAACACAGTCAGAAGCGCGGTGGACGCTGCTGTGG
>JBHIER010000398.1:0-3443 GCA_046760705.1 bacterium | reverse complement strand
AGGTGTGGCGTGCCACGGAGGGTCCGGCCAAGGAGGTATTTTTCCCCCAAATACACAGGCCCGGAGAGTTATGTCAATCGGATTTCACCTATATGAAGGCCTTGGGTGTGCGCATTGGGGGACTGCCATTTGACCATTTGATCTATCACTTTGTTCTCACCTATTCAAATTGGGAGACGGGGATGGTCTGTTTTTCTGAAAGCTTTGAATCCTTGAGTGAAGGCTTGCAAAATGCCCTGTGGGAGTTAGGTGGAGTCCCGCAGAGACATCGCTCGGATCGACTCACGGCTGCGGTACAGAAGCCGGACAATCCCGAGGAGTTTACCTCCCGTTACCGGGGATTGCTTGATCATTACGGATTGAAGGGAGAAAAGACCCAACCAAACAGCCCTCATGAGAATGGTGATGTGGAGCAGCGCCATTACCGATTCAAGAAAGCGTTGGATCAATCCCTGATGTTACGGGGGAGCCGCGATTTTTCCAGTCGTGAAGAATATGGTGTGTTTCTTGACGCGCTTTTTGCTCAGCTCAATGCAGGACGTAAAGACCGGTTGTCAGAGGAATTAAGGGTATTGAGACGTTTACCGCCCAGACGTCTTAACAGTTTCAAAAAGCTTCATTTGAGGGTAGGGCCGAGTAGCACGGTCCGGGTCAATAAAAATGTGTATTCGGTGGACAGCCGGCTGATTGCAGAGAAGATAGTGATACGGCTTTATATGGAGCATTTGGAGGTATGGTATGCCCAACAATGTGTAGATACCCTCCCTCGGTTGCGTGGTGAAGGCAAGCATCGCATCCAGTACAGGCATATTATTGATTGGCTGGTCCGCAAACCCGGTGCTTTTGAGAACTATCGCTACCGTGAGGATCTGTTTCCTACCCACCGTTTCCGCATGGCTTATGACTGGTTAAAGATAAGGCATCCTTCTAGAGCGGCAAAAGCGTACCTGGGTATTTTAAAACTGGCAGCCAGACAGAACGAGGCCGCCGTGGATTATGCACTCAAAACCCTTCTCGATGAAGAACAGCCCATCACGATTGCGGCCGTGGAGGCTATCATAGTCTCTGTGGAACAGATCCCGGCCCCTACCCATATTACCATCGCAGAAGTTGATCTGGGCGCTTACGATGCCCTTCTGAGCATCAGAGAGGAGGTGCGGCCATGTTATCAGGTGAGCTGAAAAGCTCTTTTACACGATGTCTCAAAGAATTGCATCTGCCCACCGTAAGGGCCTGCTATGAAGAAGAGGCCGATCGTGCACGCAAAGAGACCTTAGCCTATGAGTATTACCTTGCCGAGGTGATGGAACGGGAACGTGAGGTTCGAAGACATAATCGAATCCAAAGGTATCTCCGGGAGTCAAAGCTGCCTCTGGAAAAGAGCCTTGAGGCCTTTGAGATGAGTCGGCTGTCATCCATGCTGGCATCTCAAGTCAGCGCTCTCCTTGAAGGCTCTTTTGTGGATCGGTCGGAAAATGTCCTGGCCTTTGGAAATCCAGGCAGTGGGAAAACACACCTGCTCTGTGCCATCGGTCAGGAACTGATTCATCAAGGTCAACGAGTGCTCTTTACTCCTTGCAGCCTCCTGGTCCAGCAGTTGCTCATGGCCAAGCGAGATCTGAACCTGCCCCGGGTACTCAAGAGGCTATCGAAGTTTGATGCCATGATTATCGATGACATCGGCTATGTGCAGCAAAACAGAGAGGAGATGGAGGTCCTCTTTATTCTCCTGGCGGAGCGCTATGAACGGGGCAGCCTGATGATCACCAGTAATCTACCTTTCTCCAAATGGGAGCGTATCTTCAAGGATCCCATGACAGCGGCAGCGGCCATCGACCGTCTCGTCCATCACAGTGTTATTCTGGAATTGAATCTTCCAAGCTACCGGCTGGAACATTCCAAGAAAATAGAGAACGCTGAATCCTAATACGTGTAAGGAGATAAAACAAATGGAAGTGACTGTATGCAACCCCCAAAAGGAACGTCTTGAAACGATACATGTTGAATTTACGGATGAAAATACCACATGGTTTGATGACTGTGTGGATGATGAGGAGGTTTATATGATCCCCGATTTTAAAGAAGGCATCATAATCAGAAAATTCGGTATAGGTCGTTATCCGTTTTGGATTTACGATATTACAAGGGATGAGATTGGCCATGACCCAAAAAAAGCAAAGGAACTCATAGATCCATGGGAATAGACGTGGGTGAAATGGATATGGCCCTAAAAATGAAGCCCTGAGAGACACGAGAATCGACGATTGGAGCAAGATATGATTCCTACTATTCGTGAATATTTTATTTCGATTCCAATGAATTTCGGTTGTCCAGGCTAAGCAGTTTTGTATCGTACGATACAAAGGAGAAAGGAAATGACCATCACGAGAAAGGAGTATACCGCGTTTCAACAGGCTTACGATTATTTTAACCGGGAATTACTTTCAGGGAAACTTCCTGCCTGTTTAATTACCCTGACCCACAGTAAAAAATACGGCGGATTCTTTCATAGAGAACGTTTCTCCCATAGAAGGGATGAGCGTAAAACGGATGAATTAAGCCTCAACATCGATAGTTTTCATCACATGTCGCATAGGGAGATATTGGCGATTCTGGTCCATGAAATGGTTCACCTGTGGCAGTTTCACTCCGGCAAACCTTCAAGAAACGGCTATCACAAAAAAGAATGGTCAAATAGGATGAAGACGATAGGTTTAATGCCTTCAGATACAGGACAACCCGGAGGCAACATAACCGCTCAGAGCATGAATCACTATATCATCGAGGGTGGAAGGTATGATTGTCGCGTCTCACGCTTTGCGGAGCTCGCATCTCACGCTATTTGGGCTCACGCTCTCATCACTCATTACTACACTCATGTATGGGAAAATAGTAAGTCATTATCACTGCTCACGTTTAGCGGCAGATCGAAGTTCCTGAGGCCATCAGCGCTGTCTCATGAAACGTGGGACGTCTGTCTCAAATATCGTGGCACACGACAGTATGATCGATTGACGGAAAAGCTGATACACCAGGTAGTTAAGATTAACTGACAGATCTTTATGATGGAAAGAGAGAAAAATGCAAAAAGTAAGGTTAAATATATTTGCCCGGTCTGCCATCAAAATGCCTGGGCTAAACCGGGAGCGAAGCTGCTTTGTGGTGTTTGTACGGAAATGATGGGATCCGAAGATGTGTGCTGAGAAAATTTTATGATACATCAATTTTATACCGCATAAGAAAAATACAGGCAAATCAGGAGGATTAGAAGTGAAAAATAGCGTTGCTTCGCGCGGCGGGGGGTGAACCTCCGGTCGCCCTACGGGCTCCCTCCGGTTCACCCCCCCTCGGGGAGGTAGTAGCACAGAGGGAGTAAGAGGAAACCGGGAATTTTAATTGTCGTCAGGCGGGAAAAAATAGTTGACGTCAGACAGGTGTCATAA
>JBHIER010000397.1:0-3469 GCA_046760705.1 bacterium | reverse complement strand
TTGAGTCTTCTTTAAATGAAGGTTTGATCAACCCCTACACCTTATAGGTATATATTATGCTTATGAAAAGGTCTCGAATGTACCTGCTCTGCGTGTCGGTTCTCTGTCTGGTTTTTATCTTTTTTGTCGTCCAATGCGACAAGGATAAAGGCACGAGCCCGTCGGATCAAACTCAGACCAAATGGACTATCCTTGTTTACTCTGCCGGTAACAATAACCTCGACAAAAGCCTGAACAACACCTCGTACGTCATTGAAAATGTTCACGGACTTGAAAAGATAGGTTCCACAGATGAAGTGCAAGTGGTGGTTATGTTGGCTTCTTTTAAAACAGGGGGGGTGGGTAAATATTATCACATAGAAAAACATACCTCGGAGATGCTGGACTCGGTCAGCTCCTCGGTGCTGGAAGATTTGGGCACGAAGGATATGTCCGACCCGACGACCCTAAAGGACTTTGTGCAGTACGGAGTGGAGAACTACCCGGCTGATCATTACATGCTCATCATTGATGACCACGGTGGGGGATGGCGAGGGGCATGCTTGGACGAACAGAACGGCGCCGGTGATATGATGACGCTTCCTGAGGTGAAGAGTGCCCTGAGTTGGGACAGCGCTCCTAAGTTCGACCTGATTGTCTTCCACGCGAGTCTCATGTCCATGGTCGAGGTGGCCTATGAGTTGAAAGGGTGTGCCGACTATTTGGTCGCCTGTCAACTGACCATGCCCATGGAGAATCTCTTGGGGTCGGAAGAGTGGTTGGGAGGATTGGTCGCCAATCCGAACATGAGCGCTCTTGACCTTGGAAAGAGCATCGTTACGGCCGTTTACAACGCCGGGCAGAAGAAGGACAAACTCACCCATTTTGCTCTGACCGATCTGTCTAAAGTGAACGACCTGAGTGCCAGGATTGCCACCTTGGGCAAACATCTCATCACCGAGACCGGGGATTATTGGAATGAGGTCTCCCACGCCTGGGGGGAAACCCACTCCACCCAATACGACGACGCGGCCTTCGTTGATATTGGTGAGTTCGTGAAAAAAGTGCTCCAGGAGGAGCATCTCAAGAACATTCCCCTGATCAGCAGCGACGCCCAAGCGGTGATCGATGGGGTCAACGAAGCCGTGCCGTATGCGAAGACCAATATTGCTGGATTTACTCGCGGAGGGCTCTGTATCCATTTCCCCTTCACGAAAGCCGATTTTGACTCCGCCAATTACGTGAAGATCGCCTTCAGGACCACCAACTGGCACAACTTCCTCTCCGAGTTTATTCAGAAGATCGGTGGCGGCCCGGCTCAACAAGCCCAAATATCAGGGACTGTCACCTGGCCTGGCCACACCCTTTCGGCCAACACTTATGCTTGGTTGGACTCATCTCATTCTAAGTTTATTAATATTGCTTTCTTAGCTTTGACTTATGTTGATCCCGCTACGGGGAATTATACCATTACTATCGACCTTCAAGCACCGATGGAAGTGTTTATTGAAGCCGCGGATGACCTTGATGGAGACAGAACTGTCTTAGAACCTGATGAGGCTTTTGGCTGGTATGACCCAAACGGAAATCAATTGTGGGAGTGGGAAGATATGATTATTCTTTCCCCAGGCCAACAACTGTCAGGGATAAATATCACTCTTCTTGATCTATGAAATAAGATCCATTCTAAACCGCAATGGATATAAGGGAGAACAGAGACTTGAGGGTCCAGATCGAGAACTTGAGCCCTCATCAGACGGAAAAACTACAGGGTGCCCTAGCTCCTTGACTGATATTCCCAATTGGAGGAGACTGCCAGCCCTCGAGAGTGATACTCTCTATGTTCTGGGAATAAGCCAGGCTGATTCAGACCACACCCAGAATTTACTAAGTTCATACGTCTTGGATTTCGAGGTGGTGATAGATCCTGTGGGAAAGATGAAAGAGAGATACAAATGTGGCAGTGTCCCGGAGAAGGTTCTGATAGACCAGAAGGGAAGGGTTGTCTATGTCGAAACAGAAGCGGTTCCACATAAGGAGACAGGTAAGTTGGAGCAGCGGTGGCAAGTCAGGGGTCTTGAGAGCGTTTGACCCTGAAATAAATCAAAGCGACTCTGCCTCAATCTGGGGAGGAAAGGAGGGTAGTAGTTTAGAGGATACCCCACAAAGTCCGCCGATGTCAAGTTTGACTTGACATCGAATGTCCAAACCTTTTTATTTCAAAGGGAGGATCAGAAGATGAAAACCTTGGCAGGTTGTATCGTTGCAGTGGTGGTCTTAATGGCCATCATTATGGGCTTCGTTCAACTTAACGTGCCTCCAGTTTCAGCGCGCTCCAACGGCATTGACTGTGAAAAGATTTGTGATGAATGTGGTGGTGTGCCTTTTAGGGCAACCTATGACTGTTGTTGGTGCAGGCGGGGAAACTGCAATCCGAGAATACCTATATGTTATTAGGTCTTCTTGGGGAGTAGATGAGGTGATGGACGGGCTAATCAAAATGTAGCGCTTAGCCCGTCTTTCCAAAAGCCACTTTGTTTAGATTAGAAAGGTGGAGGAGAAACTCTGTTATGGCCAGTGGCACAAGAAAGAATGTGATCATCCAGGGACTGGTGGGGTTGATTTTTCTCATCATGGCTGTTGAGATGTTCCTATTACTCAGGCAAATTCGAACCCTGACGGATGAAATTGAAAGGCTACGTCACCCTCGGAAGGAAACTATTGAGATAGGATCATCCGCCCCGGACTTTGTTCTTAACAACCTACTCGGGGAAAAGGTTAGTCTTTCGGATTATGAAGGAATGGACCTGCTCCTCATATTCTTCTCCCCCGAATGCCCCGCTTGCCAGGTGGACATTCCCAACTGGAAGAGCCTGATAGCCTTGGAGAGCGATACACTTCATGTCCTGGGGATAACCGAGGCTGATTCTGAGGAAACCGACAGTTTCATGAGTTCATACGCTTTGGACTTTGAGGTAGTAATAGATCAAGAAGGAGGGGTAAAGCAAATCTATATGTGTGAAAGTGTTCCCCAGAAAATCCTGATAGACCAAGATGGAAGAGTTGATTATGTCGAGGTAGGAGCCGTTCCTCGTACCGAGACAGGGCAATTGGAAAGGCGATTGAGAGGTTATTAGAATGAAGCATGGCGTGGTTGGAGGGGTATTGGTAGTCGTTTTCATGTACGCAATGGTTTGCTCTGCGTTGGCCATCAATCGAATCGATTTAAGTCGGGTTCAAGCCTCTTTTGTGGGCGGACAGGCAGAGGATTGGGCATCTCAGTTCTTAAGTATTGGCGACGTCAATGGTGATGGGTATGCTGATTTGCTCATTGGGGCTCAGGGCAGTGACGCAGGTGGCAACCATGCGGGTCAAATTTATCTCATCTTTGGCCAGCCAGGTGGTTGGCAGATGCGGACTCCGGTGTCGGAGGCTGATGCCTCTTTCGTTGGTGAAGAAGAATGGGACGGTGTTAGCAATGTTTCTATAG
>JBHIER010000396.1:0-3480 GCA_046760705.1 bacterium | reverse complement strand
CATTGCCACAGCGATCCCCATCTCCATCATTGCAACCTTTGCCCTGATGTACTTCGGTGGGTTCACGCTGAACATCATGACGCTCGGCGGCCTAGCATTGGGTGTCGGAATGCTGGCGGACAACGCCATTGTTGTTTTGGAGAATATCTTCCGCCGCCGGGAATCAGGCGCCGAATCTGAAAACGCCGCGGTAAGCGGCAGCGAGGAAGTCATATCCCCCATTATCGCCAGCACCCTCACAACCTTAGTAGTCTTTCTCCCCTTAATCTTCGTCCGCGGCATGGCTGGCGTGATGTTCAAACAGCTTTCACTGGTGGTGGGCTTTTCGCTCTTGTGCTCCCTCGGGGTAGCCGTAACCCTCGTGCCGATGCTTGCTGCCAAGATGCTTCATCTAATAAGAACACATAACCCGGTGGCCAACGGGCCAGGATCGCACAAATGGTTCTCCATCAGCGGTCGATTCTTCACGCGAATGGAGGACAACTACAAGCAGCTGCTTCACTTCGCCCTCGATCACCGAAAACTGGTGGTGGCCTCAGCGGTCCTGCTCCTGGTTGGAAGCCTGGCCCTCATTCCCCTTGTCGGTGTTGAACTCATGCCCAGTACCGATGAGGGAGAGGTGAGGGTAAACGCGGAAATGCAGGTTGGTACGCGGCTCGACGTCCTCGATCAAAAGTTCAAGACCATTGAAACTGCCGTAAAGGATACAGTTCCCGAAACTAAGAACGTGGTCACGTATATTGGGCCAAGCTGGCGACGCGCAGGCTCTCATACAGGGACGATGCGCATTGCGCTCAAGCCGCAGGCCCAGCGATCGCGGTCCAGCGAAGAGATCGCGACATCCCTTCGCCGGAAGCTCAGGAATATTCCCGGGGTCACCATCCGAACTCGTACCGGACAGGGGTTGTTCATTTTACGATTGGGCACCACAGACGCGGATAAGGTTCAGGTTGAGATACGGGGGTATGATCTGGATGTCGCCGATGCCCTTGCAGAAAGGGTCGAGCAAGCAGTTGAGCGAGTCGATGGAATCACCGACGCACAGGTGAGCCGCGAATCTGGAAACCCGGAGGAACTCATCGTCATCGATCGGCAGAAGGCGGCAGATATGAAACTCACCGTCTCGAGGATTGCTAATACGCTTCAAACGGTCTTATCGGGGACACGAGCGAGCAACTATCGCGAAGCCGGCGACGAGTACCGAATTCTCGTCAAACTCAAGGACGCTGAGCGAATGGACCTCCGCGACATCCTGGACCTCACGCTGACCAATGCCGATGGTCAGCCGGTTGTTCTGCGAAATGTGGTGCAGGTTCGCCCCCGGAGCGGCCCTGTACGGATTGAACGTAAAGACCAGGAGCGCATCGTCACCGTCTCGGCTAACATCAGTGGTCGCGATATGGGGTCTATCTTGGCCGACATACGGGAGAACTTTCGCTCAATCCCCGTGCCGCGGGATTTCACCATCATTTTTGGCGGCGACTATGAGGAGCAACAGAAGGCATTCAGGGAATTATTGCTGAGCTTCGTGTTGGCCCTCGTGTTGGTCTATATGGTGATGGCATGCCTGTATGAATCGCTTCGGGATCCTTTTGTCGTGATGTTCTCCGTGCCGTTGGCGGCCATCGGCGTCATTCTCATCCTCTTTCTTACCAACACAACCTTTAACGTTCAGTCATCCATCGGCTGTATCATGCTCGGCGGGATCGTTGTCAACAATGCCATCCTTCTTGTGGATCACACCAACCTGCTCCGCCGCCGCGACGGAATGGCCCTGCGGGAGGCCATTGAAGAAGCTGGTCGGCGCCGGCTTCGGCCCATCTTGATGACGGCCATGACAACCGTTCTGGCCCTTGTCCCGCTGGCCCTCGGGTTCGGCGAGGGTGGCGAGGCTCAAGCCCCTCTGGCCAGGGCTATAATCGGGGGACTGCTGAGCTCGGCGCTCATTACCCTGGTATTCATACCCACCGTCTACTCGATCTTCGAAGATCATCCGACCAGGAGGGACGCACAAACCGGGGGCAGTCAATCGGTTTCCTCCGCCAGCGACCGGAGCGCTATGGCAACGCGACCAACATTGCCTGATAAATAGAGCGAAAATAACATCCTTCTCCTTCCCTTTTCGTGGGGGCAAGCGGTTGTCTCCACTTTCCTGAAGTTTCCTAGGTTTTGTTGCACATATTTTTATAAGTATTTGATTTGATTGAAAAAGGAAATTTCAGCAGGTGACTCCGCTGTTTCTTCGCTTCAATGCCTCCGAAGTGACCCTTTCGGGGTTCGCAGGCGGGGAATATTTACCCCTTCCGGCCTCTAAAGGGCCGGCTTTCCCCTCCCTGCTCACCCTCGATGGGTACCCCACTTCTCCGACAGATTACGTTCAGAAACAACGGAGTCCCCTGGAAAACTCGGGAAACTCCAGCCACTTTCCCATTGTATGAAGAACCTCATCGTGATAGAGGTCGTTTGAGGTGTTTTAAACGGCAACGGTACCTGTAGTAACGGAGGAGGCGAAACGTGTTGTCAGACAAACTATACGGAAGGCTCCCTGGAATTCTCCCTCTCGTGTCACTGTGCGTATTGCTGCCATCTTGTGCGTTTCTGAGGGCAACTGTCTATGATGATTACATCGGTCCCGCCCGTCAGGAACCGACGAGTGAGGCCACCACGACTACCATGAAACCATTTCAGACAGAGGTAAAATCCCCAAAGCCTCTGCCTGAGGGCCCAATTGAAGTCACGATCGAAGACGCCATTCTTCTCTCCTTGGAGAATAACCGCTCGTTACGGGTGGAGCGATTCAACCCATCGATTCAGGAGACCTTCGAAGAGGAGGAACGTGCGGTATTCGACCCTGAGATAAGCGGCGGTCTGTTCGGTTCCCGTGAAAGGAGTGAAGAACGCTCAAGGACCACCGGCGAATTCTCTGACAATACGAGCACCGAGACAGGTGCGGGTCTGGGCATATCTCAGTTCTTTCCCACAGGCACAGAAGTGGGCCTTGATCTCTCAACGGAACGTACGTGGTCCGATCGCGAAAGAGAAGTTCATGCAACACGCACCGGTCTGACGGTCACCCAGGCCCTTCTCAGAGGAGCCGGGCCAAAGACAAACCTCGCCAGCCTCCATCAAGCCCGGCTCGATACGCTCGCCTCCCAGTATGAGCTGCGCGGCTTCGCGGAATCGCTCATCGCTCGAGTTGAAGAAACCTGCTGGGACTACATCCTGGCGGAGCGGCAGATTGAAATCGTTACCGTCTCCCTGGAACTCGCTGAGCAGCAACTCAGGGAAACTGAGGAGCGAATCAAAATAGGGAAGGTGGCCGAAATTGAGCGCGCCGCAGCTCAGGCGGAAATTGCGCTACGGCGGGTAGATCTGATTAATGCGCGTAATGCCTTGGCTACGACCCGTTTACGGCTATTACGATTGCTCAATCCCCCGGGACCACACCTCTGGGCTCGAGAGATCATTCTTCGGGATAAA
>JBHIER010000395.1:0-3486 GCA_046760705.1 bacterium | reverse complement strand
TCTCTGAGCGTGAGTCAGAGGAATTTTCGGAAGTCGAAGAAGAAGACGACTGGGAAGAAGAAGATACGTGGACCCCTTCAAGACGATCCCTTCTCCTTATTGGCCTTCTCTGTGTTATTTTTGGGATTTTAGTGTCGGAGGACGCCCACCACATGCAACTGGCGGTCAAAATACCCCAGCTCGCTGGAGAGCGGATAATAAGTTGGATTACCTCAAATGAGAAGGAAGAGGAACCCGGGATTTCAAGAATCGGTGGAGAAGGAAAAACATCTTTTGAAGGAGGCAAACAGGATGAAGAAAGACCGACTGTCTCGGAGCGCCCGATAATGGTCGAAGAACGAGAAGCAGATAGGACGAAGGTGTTCATTTTGGGCGAAAAAGAGGTGCCGAAGGAGGGAAAAGAGATCAAAGACACCGAGGTGGAGGGGACAAGGTCCCGGGTTGAGGGAGAAGGGGAAGGAAAAGCCCAGGTTGTGATGGTTGAAAAGCCTAAAGGCTTGACTCCACCCGAGGGTGAACCTCCGGAAGGCAAATATACCGTTAACATAGCGTCTTTCAGAAAAAGGGATAGAGCTGAACGGTTGGTGAAGGAATTGGAAGAGAAGGGTTACGAGCCCTTTATGGAGAAGGCCAGCACCCCTCAAGAGGGAACCTGGTATCGGGTTGCGGTGGGGCGATTTTCATCTCGGGAAAAGGCTCAGGCCTTTGCCCGTGGTTTAAGAGAGAAAGGTATCGAGCATTCCTATGTGAGAAGACTACAATAAGTGATCCAGTGAAGTTACGAGTTAGTTTTATTCCACGAATAATACCAAGACCACTTTTTCATCTTCCCTAACAAGGGGAGATGCCAGGGGTGATCATTTTGGGTAATGAGGGATTCCCTCGAATCATTGTATCTGTTCCTTGCTCCATTCATCAATGTGGTAGTGACATCGATGTTTTCCTCAGCTGTGCTCTCCTCGACAAAAGTCCTAATTTCGGAATTATATGAACAATTATTCATATGAATTCATGAAGATGGAACCTGGGAGCAGAAACGATACATGCGAAGTCCTCTGTATCAATCAAGATAAGGTTGATGCTGTTCGAGAAGTGATGCAGATGGATGGGGTCATCAAGAAACTGGCTCAGACCTTTAAGGCCCTCGGAGACCCTACCCGAACCCAGATCCTTTATGCACTCGCCCAGGATGAATTGTGCGTCTGCGACATCGCCTGCCTGTTAGGGAAGACCCAGTCTGCGGTTTCACATCAACTCCGTGTCCTGCGAAACCTCGACTTGGTGAGGTATCGCAAAGACGGAAAGATCGCTTACTACTCCCTCAATGACATTCACATCCGGAACCTTTTTGCAGAGGGCCTTGAGCATGTAAGGAACCCTTAAAAAATTTTTGTTGATATATATGAATGATTGTTCAAGTATTTGAATGAACGGGAAAGAGAATCAGGGAAACTCAGATAGAGGGAAAGACGTATTACAGATTAAGGTCCTCGGTGTGGACTGACCGAACTGTGCTGCAAGCCTCCAGGAGGAGGTGAAAAAGCTCGATGGTGTGGAGTCCGCAGAGTATAACATTGCAACCTTCCAATGAGACTGTCGAAAAAGCCCCCCGATTCTTTTCTATCAAATCCTATTTCTTACCCATCCAGTTTGTCTGCAATTGAAGCATTACAGATAGAGGAATTTGTTATATAAGTTGTTGTTTTTGCTTCAATAATTGACGTTTTTGTGCTATACAATTCTTATCTAGCATTGTTCAACGAAAACCCAGAACAGCTAAGGGAGGGTGCGTCAACCATGGCAAAGTACAAGCACTACACCTATAAGCAGATGGTCATGCTTTCTGTTTCTCTGGAAGATCAGATCGTGCCAGGTACCCTTGAGTTCGCCATCCACACGCTTGTTGAGGACCGCATGGATTTGAGCCGGTTTGATGAGAAGTACCAGAATGATGAGACCGGCCGCTTGGCCTATGACCCGAAGGTCCTTCTCAAGGTCGTTTTGTTAGGCTATTCCCGGGGATTGAACTCTTCGCGCAAGATCGAGCGGGCCTGCCGTGAGAATGTGACCTTTATGGCGCTTGCCTGCAGTCAGTGTCCTGATCACAGCACGATTGCGGCCTTTGTCACCTCCATGCAGGGTGAGATTGTGCCATTGTTTCGGGATGTGCTTTTGGTCTGCGAGGAGATGGGTCTTTTGGGAGGAACCTTCTTTGCCCTCGATGGTCTGAGATTACCTTCCAATGCTTCCAAGGGATGGAGTGGGACCCATGGGGAGCTTCGGAGGAAGAAGGAACGCATGGAGGCCAGGGTGAGGCAACTGGTTGAGGAGCACACGGAGGAGGATAGGCGGGATGAGGGTTCCCCCATGGGAGGGGCACCGACGGGGAGGGTAAACCGCCAGGAGCAGATCGAGAGGTTACAGAAAAAGGCCGCTCGCATTGAGCGGTTTCTGGGGGAGAATAGGCCCAAGTATGGGCCAAAGGGCAAGGAGATCGCGAGCAACATCACCGATAACGAGTCGGCCAAGATGTGGTCAGGGCACGGGCTCATTCAGGGTTATAACAGCCAGGCGCTCATTGATAGAAAGCATCAGGTGATCATCCATGCTGAGGCTTTTGGTCACAGTCAGGATTATGCGCATGGGCCGCCCATGCTCGATGGGGCGATGGAGAACCTGCGGGGTCTTGGCCATGGGGAGGATTACTTTGCGGGCGGGATTCTGACTGCCGACACGAATTATCACAGTGCGATCAATATCGGCACGTGTGACCAGATGGGGCTGGATGCTTACATACCGGACCGGTTTTTCCGCAAGAGAGATCCGCGGTTCGCCACGCGGCGCAGGTCCGGAGAGCGGTTTCGCTTAGAGGATTTCCGGTATGACGAGGCCACTGATCAGTATGTTTGTCCGGATGGAAAGAGGCTCAAGGTTGCTGTTCAGAGGACTTACGCAGATGGCATCGTTCACCGAAGGTATGTGGCCGATGAGGGCGATTGCGGGAGGTGTCCATTTCGGGGCAGGTGTCTGAGAGCCCCAGGTGGGAGACGAAGGTATTTATCGGTGCCCATAGGTGTTGAGTCCACTAACCTTTCGCAGAGGATGGCGGCGAAGGTAGACACAGAGCTGGGGCGCACGATCTACCCTCAGCGTATAGCTATTGCAGAGCCGGTCTTTGCTAACATTCGCACTCATAAGCGCTTAGATCGTTTTACTCTGAGAGGGAAGATCAAGGTGAATATTCAGTGGTTGCTCTATTGCATGGTTCACAACATCGAAAAGATCCTCAATTATGGCTTTACATAGCAAAACAAACGATGCAGAAGGATGTTGAGTTATCACATAAGGGAAAACCCAAAGCAATTGAGAGAAGTTAGCTAGAGGAAAAACAGAAAGCTTTAAAAATGACCCCCTCTGGGACAGGGACCAAATTATGTAATCACTTTTTCGACAGTCTCAATTGAAGATTGCGGGAAAAGGCTCGAA
>JBHIER010000394.1:0-3500 GCA_046760705.1 bacterium | reverse complement strand
TTGCTCTGTCGACAGATACGTGGGATGCCGTAGCCCTCCTCCAGAGCCAACATCACGACGCAGAAATCGTCCAGATACCGTTCAACCGACTGGATGTGGTGTCCCAGAAAGGTGGCAATCTGTGAGGGGAAGTACCCTTTCAGATAGAGACGAATCGCTTGGGCTTTATGGCTGGTCCCTGGACCGATATCCTTGTAATAGCCCCTTAAGGGGATACAGATCCCTTTCTGCCGATATTCAGCCACCAGGCGACGGATGCTCTTTTCACTGGTGAACAGGATACGGGCCATGTCCTCAACCGTCAGCGGAGCTTCCTGCTCCAAAGACTCCCAGGCCAGACGATGTAACAGAACCGACTTCAGGGTGTGAAGATCGGTGATCTGTAAATCGTCGGGGGCCTGCAAGGTCAACTTCACCCGAACCTTGCGACACTGGGACAAGGGTTTGCCCGCTGGCTCATCCTTGTGGATCGCCGTATACCAAATCTGCCCATCTGTCAGGGACTCTGGGCTTCCATGGGCGATCTCTTCCAGGATCTCCCTGGATAAAAGCTCTGACTCTGCCAGAGAAAGACTGTAATGAGTACAAAGCCGTGATGTCAAATAAAACAGCTGTGACTTTGTTCTCAGTCGATGCGAAAGAAAATGTTTCTCGGCCATCTGCTACCTCCTTTATGGTTTGGGGTCAAAATAAACAACTCTGCTCCCTTCCACAACCCCTTTTTGAGGTAGCGGTCAAATGACCGTATAGGTAATTGCTAATTTCCCATTGTATTATCCATCATCACTCAGTTTCTGTGGTTAGGAAGGCGAAGCTTGAGCAGTCTTTCTCATACGCACCACAAAGGAGCCGTCAACTCCGTGCCGATGGGGAAGCGTTCTCACAGATCGATCGGGACCAACCAGTTCCTTGGGAACAAAGGGTGCTGCGTCTTCCACGACCAATTCAGAGTGTTGTTCCAGCACTGCACCCATAACATCCTCGTTCTCCTCCTCCTCGATGGAGCATGTACTGTAAACGAGAATCCCATTCTTTTTAAGCAGTTGCGCAGCGTGGTCGAGCAACCTCTTTTGAACCTCCGTCAGTTCCCTGATCTGCTTTTCGGTTTTGCGCCATCGGGCGTCGGCCCGTCGGGCCAGCACTCCGGTCCCTGAGCAGGGGGCGTCCACCAGAATGCGGTCGAAGGGCTCGGCGGAGAGTTGGGTTCCGTCGGCTTGAACTGTCTCAACGATCTCCACCCCCAACCGTCGGCAGTTCTCATCAACCAAGCCCAGCCTCTCTCCATTTATATCGACAGCCACGATCCGGCCCTGGTTCCGCATCAACTGCGCCGTATGGACCGTCTTACCTCCGGGAGCGCTGCAGAGATCCAGCACTCGCTCACCAGGCTGCGGATCTAACAGAAGGGTGGCCAGCCCCGCACTCTCGTCCTGGGCTACAAACCATCCCTTCTCAAAGGTCGGGTGTCGCAGCAGTTCTCCGGCTTGATCCACGTGGATGTACCCTGGAAGATATTGCCCTTGCCGTGGCTCCAGGCCCCCCTCGGCCAAAACCGCCATCGCCTCTTGAAGTGACACCTGCAACAGATTTACCCGAAGAACAATATCCGGAACCCGGTTGTTGGCCTGGCACAGCTCAATGGTCTCCTCCACACCGGACCTGTTGACCCACCGTCTCACCAGCCACTGGGGGTGTGAGTAGAGCACAGAGATATGGGAAATCGGGTCTGAGGCCAGGCTCGGATAGGGGAAGCCTCGCCCGACAACCTTTCTCAACACCGCATTGACAAAGTCAGCAACCCCTTGATGGCCAAACCTCTTGGCCAGGACGACCGTCTCGTTCACAGCCACAGCGTCAGGAATCTTGTCGAGAAAGATGATTTGATAAACTCCCAGGCGTAGACAGTTTCGGACCTGAGGTGCGAATCTTTCGATTCCTCCTCTCGCAAACAGGTTCAATATCCAGTCGATGTGGCCGCGCATCCTCAGCCCACCGTTCACCAGCTCCGTGACCAGTCTCCTGTCCCTGGAGTCCAGATCAACCTCGCTCAGAGCAAGACCCAGGGCCCTGTCCGCATAGGCTCCATTCTCCACTTCCATCAGTATGCGGAGTGCGATCTCTCTGGCATTTCGAACTTTTTTCACAAACGCTATTTGTTACCGTATTCCTTCTCTCATGTTCCAGTTCCGCATCGCTTCCCGTATCTACCAACCTCAACCAATATCTACTTTCCTTAGCCTCTTTGCGACAGATCTTGATCCTCATCATGAAGTCCTTTTTACTGAGCGCTTCGTTGGCTTCAATCTAGTTCGCATCAACAGAACCGGACGCCTTTATAAGTTGCCTTGCATCCTCAATGTTTGCTAAGTGCTTTGGTAGTTTCTTTACGAAGGCTCTGACGCGCTTTGCAAATTCAAGGGTACGCTCTTCTAAATCGTATTGCTTCGGATTTTGTATTTCGGTCATTTGAGTCTGTTTCGGATTTCGTGCTTCGGATTTCGAAATTTAGTATGGTATGTCCCTTTCACCTTAGTTTGAGCATACAAAGCCAGACCCAAGGCCGGAATGAGCAAAAGAAACCTCCAATCAAAGAAGAAGGGATACAATGAAAAAGCACCTCCTTTAATATTTTCTCAGCTTGTTACTATTCAGATAGGGTGTTGTCATTCCGAACCAGGTCCTGAACTTGATTCAGGATCTCCAATTTTGGAATCCCCTGAGATTCTGACCTCCGTCAGAAATACATTTCAACTCTTTGTGACCTTTTGTGTTATTTTGTGGCCTGTTGTCATTCCGAACCTTGCCCTGAAATCGTATGTGGCGTTGTGTTGTGGCCCCGGTATACCAATGCAGCGATTTCGGGACATTTTCGACTGCGTATTCAAGAGGGGTGATTCTAAGGTGTTTCTAGGGTCTGTCGTCCCGACGCCGAAGTTGCCGTTTGTATCAATTGCTCCCAATTCTCATTTAACCAGTATCTCTTTTATAATGGCCCTTGTTCTTTCACCATCTCCAGCAATAAGAGCACCAAGTTTTTCACTCATTCTTTCCATTAATTCCCGAGTTGCCTTGTTTTCACTCGCAATAAGTTCTCTAGTGGCTTTACCATTTTCTCTTGATGCTTTGGCCAAAAGCACCCCTAAAATAGAAGCGAAAGTCCCAGCTCCTGCCACAATCGAACCTAAGATTTCAAGAAAACTCATTTCTGTCTCCTTATCTCTATAACTCCTCTGTTAACCCCAACCTCCCAGGTCCAAATTTCTATCGAAAAAAGTCCCGAATGGTTGCGAATTTGGAGGTGCCGCCAAAATTCGAGATCTGTGTCCAACTTTAGTTTTATAATATAAAAAAACAATGCTATTGTCAAGTAAAATCATCCATCTGCCGCCTACCTCGAGAGGGTACTTACGCCATATGCAAAAAAAGCCACCAAAATCTTCGTTGATCTCGATGGCTTTTTTTCACTCTCTTTTTAACGAGCATTATCTCATCAAGACCAT
>JBHIER010000393.1:0-3505 GCA_046760705.1 bacterium | reverse complement strand
CGTTGAAAGCCGTCCGACTCTTTACAGAACATGGGGGACTTGGCAACCCATGAAACGATATGACGAATATGTAGGACAAGGCGACTTAGCATGGAGTTGGGAATATAACAACCACAGAACTACGAATCCTGATGATTGGTGGTCGGGCCACTGTCACGGCTGGGCAGTTGCGTCATATATGGAAATAGAACCTTCAACTGGAGAAGGACGTGAGCCCTTTACCATAGGTGACCAAAAAGGATTGTTAATAGAGTGTTACTATGACACTGACTTGCATGCAACTAGGTGACCTTCAAGTGGATATATGAAGCCAGGGGATTTTTGGGTTGCCCTTCGAGCTCAGATATATTCCTCGTGGGAACCGGTGATCATGGATCTTCCACATGACCCGAGTCCGTCTGAGAGGGTTGTCTTTAACCATCCTGTCTTCGAATACAGTATTGATTATACACCCATAGCTGGAGGCTACTACGATTGCATTTGCACCATCAAATACGAACTAGACGAAGTAGGTCCAAATCACACCGGTTCTGATTACAATGCGAAAACATATACTTTTACAGTCTATATGCCAAATGGGTATCCTCCTCCCCAAGGAGGCTCAGGCACTTGGACGGGCTCCAGTGCAGAAGATCATCCCGATGTGGCTTGGTATTCTAATGTACGGGATGGAGGGAATCCGTATGTTGATTACGGGACGGTCTCTGACATAATTGAAGGAAGAGACGTTGGTGTTACAGTTTCGATTATAAACTTCACTGCCACAGGTCAAGACCATCACGTCCATCTCAGTTGGGAAGCCTCGGGTCTCGGAGGCTTGCCAGAAGAAGAAGACCAGAAAATGAGAATTCACCGTCGTATCAGAGGTGCTATTTATTACACTTTCATAGACGAAGTTGAGTTTACCGATGATGGCCCATACACATACGACGACTATGGTGCAGTTTATGACGTCAGGTATTTTTATAAGATCACTATTTTAGTTTTAGGCGTCTTTGAGGAGTGGGGTCCTGTATGGGCTTTTCCTACTAATGTTCCACATCCTCCGGCTCCCACACAAACGCCGGCTATTTCGGCCGAATACGTCGGCAATAGTACTATTACTGTCAATCTTACCGAAGGAAGCGAGTACTCAACATCTTTCGAAGCCCATTATGACCATGATGTTCCAGGTGAGCCGTACGCTTACAGCAGAGAAATGTTCAGCTATGGATGCAATCTCACCCAGTTATCCAAGCAGACTTATTACATAGCCGCCAAAGGATTCAACGACTACGGATCAAGTCCATACTCTGCTGAAGTTGCAATTGTTGCTGGTTTTAAAGGGGACGTCGATGAAAATGATGATGTGAATGTCCTTGACGTTCTAAGAACGGTTAATATTATCCTTGGTGTTGGTGATGCTCCTTCTGAGTATGAAAACTGGGCTGCGGATTGCAATGGCGATGGGATGATAAACCTCGAAGATGTTTATTGTGTTGTTTATATTATACTTGGGATAGAGCCAAGCATGGCCAAACATTTTACTCCAAAGCAAAATATTACAAATCCATCTGAGGCGTCAGTATCGAAAGAACCTGATGCCCTCATGGCTAAAAGCTTGGAAGCTGACAGTCAAGATGTTTCTGTACGTTCGTCGCCCATAACCCTAGCTAGTTCTGATAGTAACAGTGGTGAATATTTTCTGAGAAAATCTCTTGGGAGTGATGAAATACGAAGTGCTCTGGAATCTGCCAATTTGAACTTATCCTGGGTGTCCGGTGACACGCACCAGGTGACACTGGAGAATTCCGTTCCCGTCTGGGGAGTTCAACTGCACATTTCATACGATCCAGGCGAGATGACACCAGGCGAACCAACGAAAACGAGCCGGTGCATTGATCTTGACCTGTACTATAATATTATACCCGATTCGAATGAGATTAGAATTCTAATTTTTGCCGTTGCATGGAATTCAATCGCCGCTGGAGATGGTCCTATAGTCTTTTTACCCGCCGATGGACCAGGCAACATGTGTTTAACCACCGTTTATCTGATGGATTTGCAAGGGAACTATGTCACTCCGATTATCAACGATGCTCCAATCATTCCCCATAATCCTTCGCCTGTGGATGGAGCAACCAGTCAGTCCATCAATGTGAATTTAAGTTGGGGTGGCGGGGATTGTGACGGTGGGGATGTAGTGTCCTACGATGTCTACTTTGCAGCCAATGATTCCACACCGGATTCACTGCTGTACACGGGGCAAGACACCACATACGATCCAGAGGCTTTGAATTACTGTACTCAATATTTCTGGAGGGTAAAGGCCACAGATAACTACGGCTCTATGACTGAAGGGCCGGTGTGGAGTTTTACTACTGAAGAAGCTCCCGAGATCAGTCTTTCAGCCAGCAGCCACAATTTTGGTAACGTAAGGGTGGGGGAATCTACCAACTGGAGTTTTACAATCTCCAATAACGGATGTGCAGATTTGACCGTCAATAACATCACTTCCAACCACAGCGATTTTGTGGTCACGTCTCCTACTTTTCCGAAAACGATACCTGCCGATGGTAACTTCGTGGTAACGGTCAGATTTACTCCTTCCACAACGGGGACAAAATCGGGGACTCTGACCATCACCAGCAACGATCCTGATGAGGAAACTCGATATGTCTCTTTGAGCGGCACCGGGACGGCCCCTGACATTGCTCTCTCTTCCAACAGCCACGACTTTGGGGACGTGTTGGTGGACAGCTCCTCTTCCTGGCTGTTCACAATCTCCAATGTGGGTAATGCGGATTTAGCAGTGGACAGCGTCACTTCGGACCATCCCAACTTCGTGGTGGCCTCCCCCGCATTTCCTCAGACGGTTGCTCCCGATGATTCCATATCTGCGGAGGTTATTTTTACTCCGTCCACTACGGGCCTCAAAACGGGCAGTCTGACCCTGTTCAGCGACGATCCTGACGAGGGAACGGTCAACATCTCCCTGAGCGGTCGGGGCGTTGTGCCTGACATTGCGGTATCAACGACAGATCATGATTTTGGAACCGTGGTGGTGGATAGCTCTGCGAGCTGGATTCTGACCCTTTCCAACGTCGGCACGTCGGATTTGACGGTACAAAGTGTGACTTCAGACCACACCGATTTTGTGGTGGCCTCGCCCACCTTTCCTCACATTATAGGCGCGGGAGACAGTGCAGCGGTCACGATTGTATTTACCCCATCGTCGGAGGGCAGCAGGGCTGCGCAGTTAACTATTATGAGCGACGATCCTGATGAGGGGACGGTCTACGTGAGTTTGAACGGCTCCGGTGGTTATCCTGACATCGATCTGTTGGCCGCGAGCCATGATTACGGATTTGTCCTGGTGGGCGGCGCTTCTGACTGGACATTGACCGTGGACAACGTAGGCGTGGCAGATTTGACGGTCATCTCCATCACCTCTGATCACATTGATTTTGTGGTCAGTTCACCCTCTTTTCCCCAGACCATTGGAGCAGGCAATAACCTGGCTGTC
>JBHIER010000392.1:0-3515 GCA_046760705.1 bacterium | reverse complement strand
CTGGCGGACCAGCATGTTTGCGGCCCAACTTTACACGAACATGAAGAGATACGGGGAGGCGATCGATCAGACCAGGAAGGCGATCGAGTTGAACCCCAGGTTCGTTCAGGGCAGATTGAATCTGGCCCTGTTGCTTCGCCGGGCGGGTAGGGTGCAGGAGGCCATCCAAACTTACACAGAGTTGATCGAAGAGAGACCCAATTACGGCCAGGCCTATCAGGGGTTGGCGGAGCTGTACGCTCAGAACCAGGATTACCAACAAGCGGTCGACGTGCTCCGGGGGTGGCTGAACCGCAATCCCAGCGATGCCGGGGCTCAGAAGAGGTTGAAGCAATACGAGCAGATCCTCAGCGGCCCGGCTACGGCCCCGGCCGACACCTCCCCCGGCCCCAACTGAAAGGACAGTCTTATTTGGAGAGGAGAGACCGAGCCCAGGAGCGGAAGCGGGCGGAGATAGAGGCTTTCGGTGACATCGACTCCTATCAGGAGCTGATGGACCGACCGTACACCAAGAGGTTGAAGGAGGAGGTCCAGAGACGGTTGGCCCGCTATCGGCTGAAAGGCAAAAACATTCTGGAGATCGGAGCCGGGCTGAGCGAGTTTCAGGAGCGGTTCGGTGGCCATAACCTCTTCGTTGCCTCCGACCTGGTCTTCGCCCTTCTCAACCAAAACCCTCTGCGCCGGGGTCTGGTGGTCTGTGACGGGCAGGTCCTCCCCTTTGCGAACAAAAGCTTCGACCTGGTGCTCCTGATCGGAGTCCTCCACCATTTAGAGGACCAGAGCAACTGTCTTCAGGAGGTGAGACGGATACTTCGCAGGGGCGGCCGCGTCTTCATCTGCGAACCCCACCGCCGCAGCCTCAACTTCTTCTATTACAATCTGAGACTGATGGTAATGAAAATCTTGGGGGTGCGATTTGTCAAATGGCTCATCGGCTGTTTCACCCCCGGCGAGTCCCAGGTGGACATCAAAGCCGTGCGCCGCGCCTTCGAAAGGGACTGCCGCATCCGTGTCGACACCATATTGACCTGTCGCCTTCCCCCTCTGAGGCTCTTCAAACACTGTGCCCTGGATGTGAAGGTGAGCAATCTCTTGGACAGAGTCCCGGTGCTCAATCGGTTCGGGTCGACGGTCTTTATTGAGATCGAAGCTGAGCAGTAAAGTCTCAAGAGAAAGAAATTGAGTAGTGTCTGTCCGAAAAACGCCAGGTTGTAGGCCATGAGAATTCTCGTCCTTTGCTTGCCGGGACTCGGTGACACCCTCATGTTCACCCCGGCGCTGAAACTTCTGCGAGCCCATTTTCCTGATGCTGATATTAAAGCCCTCGTCATGTACAGGGGTTCGTACGAAGTTTTGGAGGGCAATCCCCATCTCGACGAGGTCATTCTGTGGGAGTTTCTCAAAGAGGGGTTTTTGAAATCGTTGAGGTTCATGCTCCGCCTCCGCCGGCAACGGTACGATGTGAGCATCATCGCCTTTCCGGCCAACCGGCTGCAGTACAATATGGTCAGTTTTCTGGCCGGGGCCAAGCTGCGCCTCGGACACCAGTACAGACATCAGAACCTCGTCCATCTTCCTTTCGTCAACCACAGAACGATACTCGAGTCGGACGAACTTCACAACGTCGAGGAGAACTTAAGGTTGATCAGTCTGTTGGGTGTGGGGACCGAAGGGGTTCAACCGGCCCTCGAGATATATCCTTCCCAGGCCGACTACGAGCAGGCCGAGGCCTTCTGGGCCGAGCGCAAACTCTCTCAGAAACCATTTGTCTTCGGCATCCACGTCTGGAGCACCACCTTGAAGGACATGCACCTCAAATGCTGGGACAGAGCGAAATTCGCCGCGCTCATCGACCGACTGAAGGAAAGCTACGACTGCGAGATTCTCCTGTTTGAAGGGCCCCACGACCGGGAGGTGAACGATTCTATCATCAACGCCGTCCGGCACAGGCCGATCGTGGTGAGAGGGACAACCGTCAAAGGGACGGCGACCATCCTCCAACGGTGCTCCCTTCTGGTGGCGAACGACTCAGGGGTGATGCACGTAGGGGCGGCCGTCGGAGTGCCCATTGTGGCCATCTTCGGGCCGACGAATCAGAAATGGGTGGGGCCTCTCTCAGAAAGATGTATGCTTGTAAAGAAAGATCTTCCCTGTCAGCCTTGTTTCATCTATTCGACCAAACATTTAGAGTGCAAAGCAGGCCTCAATTTTGAGTGCCTCACCGCCATCGAGGTAGAAGACGTGCTCTCCGCTGTGGAGACCGTGCTCTCCCAAAAGACGGCCAGGGCCGCAGGTGAAATGAGGGTTCAATGAAGCGAGCTGTCATCACCTTGCTCAAAGCGGCTACTGGGATCTGCCTCCTCATCTTTCTCCTCTCCAGGACTGACCTGTCGAAAATCTGGTCTTTGGTCAGAGCATCGAGACTGGAGTTTCTCCTCCTCGCCGTTTCCGTGTACACAGTCACCATTATTGTCGTCTCCTTCCGATGGCGGCTGTTGCTCTTCGCCCACAATATGACGGTCGCTGTGCGAAAGCTCGTCATCTATTATTTCATCGGATTTTTCGTCAACAATTTTTTGCCCACCAGCATCGGGGGGGATATTGTGCGCACCGTTGACCTGGCTCGGGAGAGCGGGCGGCGGGCCGAATCCGCTGCCTCGATTCTGATGGAGCGAATTATCGGGCTCGCGGCCATCGTCTTTCTGGCCCTGGTGGCTCTGCTCTTAGTGGGTCAAATTGACTACAAACCTCGACTCGTCCTCTTCGTCCTCATCTTTCTCGGGATGCTGCTGGTCTTTTTCGCCGTCCTGTTCTATGATCTGCCTCTAAGAGGGTTGAAGAGATGGGCCGGAGAGATCAAATTTCTCGAATTTGGCCGGCGAATTAGAAAGCTCTACGGCTGTCTCAAGCTGTACCGCAATTCAAAGAACGCGCTCGGAGGTGTCTTTTTCATCTCTATTCTCTATCAGGTGTTGACGGCCGTCTTCGTGTATCTCACCAATGTGGCTCTTGGGTTGGGGATCAAATTTTATTATTTTTTACTATTTGTCCCTCTGATTGCGATGTTAGGTTTTATTCCGATTTCGATCAATGCTCTTGGTGTCAGGGAAGGGGGGTACGTCTTTCTCCTGGCCAGAATAGAAAGAAGCAGTGCCGAGGCTCTGTCTCTGTCCTTCCTGGTCTATGCCATCACCATCGCCGTCAGCCTCATCGGAGGGATACTCTTTGTCCTCCGCAAAGAGGGCAAGGTTTTGAAAGAGGCCAAGCCGGTGGTTGAGGAGATTCCTCAGTGAATTCCTCTTAATTTTTTGTGAACACGTGCGATGGGATGGGACCCTATATCCTGGGGCAGGACTTGCCTGCCTGCGCGTGTGCACGCAGACAGGTGCAATTCCCTCCCGATCTGTGTGAGTCCGGGGTGACGGTGACGGTCACGAAGCCCGCCCTGTTAGAAAGGAATCTTCTGAATGGGTCCACGTTATTGAAATGGACAGCTCTAACAGGGCCCGTATCGG
>JBHIER010000391.1:0-3517 GCA_046760705.1 bacterium | reverse complement strand
GTCATCAAAAGCTCCAATGCCTTGCCTCTGCCAATGAGCCTCGGTAGCCTTTGAGTGCCTCCGTATCCGGGAATGAGGCCCAAGTTGATCTCTGGCTGCCCCAAACGAGCTTTGTCCGAAGCAATTCTAATATCGCAGGCCATAGCTAGCTCGTTGCCTCCCCCTAAGGCGAAGCCATTGATGGCTGCAATTACTGGTTTGTTCAGGTTAGCCATTTTAAACATCAGCACCTGACCCCGCTCGCTCTTGGCCACCCCCTGAAGGGCATTGAGTTCGGCCAGCTCTTCGATATCTGCCCCGGAAACGAAAGCTTTCTCACCGGCGCCGGTTAGAATTACAACCAGTACAGTCTTATCATTCTCCAACTTCTCAAAAGCGGCACTCAGCTCGGCGACAGTGTCATCGTTTAGTGCGTTCAACTTATCGGGTCGGTTTATGGTTACAACAGCTAAATTGCCTTCTTTCTCAACAAGCAAATTTTTGTAGTCCATTGTCCTTTCCTTTCTTTGATGGCGTTGTTTACTTATACTCATAAAAGCCTCGGCCCGATTTGCGACCGTGATGTCCAGCCAGAACCATCTTTCTCAACAGCGGCGGGGCAGCGTATTTCGGGTCTTTGAACTCATCGTACATCACGTCGGCAATGTACAAAGTAGTGTCCACACCCACAAAGTCCAGAAGCTCCAGTGGCCCCATGGGCATGTTGCAGCCTAACTTCATCCCCGCATCGATATCCTCCCTGGTGGCCACGCCGGATTCGTAAGCTCGGACAGCATCCAGTAAATAAGGAATGAGCAGGAGATTCACGATGAACCCGGGTGTATCCTTGGCCGTAATGATCTGTTTTCCGAGGGATTCGGAGAAGGCCTTGGCCACTTGATAGGTCTCATCAGAGGTGACAATGCTCCGCACAATCTCCACCAGTTTCATAATCGGGACCGGATTGAAGAAGTGGAGCCCCACGAATTTGTCAGGCCGGCTCGTGGCTGAAGCCATATCGATGATGGAAATCGAAGATGTATTGCTGCTGAAGATCACCTCAGATGGACAGAGATCATCCAGCTTCTTAAAGACCTTCTTCTTCTCGTCGACGTTCTCAATGATCGCCTCGATCACAAGGTCGCTCTCCTTCAGATCCTCAAGTTTTGTGGTGCCGGTGATTCGGTCCAGCGTTGCCTTCTTCTGCTCTTCTGTGATCTTTCCCTTCTCAACTCCTTTGGTCAAAAGGTTTCGATTCGCTTCAGTCCCTTATCCAATAATCCTTGAGTCACCTCACACACCGTCACATCGTATTTGCACTGCGCCGCAACCTGCGCGATCCCCGAACCCATCAACCCGCAGCCGACAATACCGACTCTCTTAATCTCCATAACCACCGTCTCCTTTCATGTGTTGTTTGTAGTAAGGCACGGAGCGCAAGCGGAGTGCCGTCATTGTAACGCTCCTCCGCTATCACTTCGGAGCTTACTACGAGCACGTAACTAATACTTATAAAATCCTTCCCCAGACTTTTTGCCCAGCTTTCCTTCGGCCACCATCTTTTTGAGCAACTCCGGTGGGGCGTATTGGGGCTGCTTAAACTCATCGAACATGATGTTAGCAATATACAGGGTCGTATCCAGGCCGACAAAATCGAGCAGCGCCAGCGGCCCCATAGGGTAACCACAGCCCAGCATCATGGCGTTGTCGATGTCCCGGGGCGAGGCGACGCTGGCCTCCAGCGCCCGAATGGCGTCCAATAGATACGGCACCAGGAGTCTGTTGACCACAAAGCCGGTAGTATCTTTACACGGCACAGCGACCTTGTCCAGCGATTTCACAAACTGCATGGCCGTATCAAAGGTCTCGTCGGCGGTAATGGCCATCCTCACCACCTCAACCAGTTTCATTACCGGCACCGGATTGAAGAAGTGCAGGCCGACAAACTTATCGGGCCGACTGGTGGCCTTAGTCATCTCCGAAATCTTGAGGGAGGAGGTGTTGCTGGCAAATATGGTGTGCTCAGGACATAGCTTGTCCAAAGTTGCGAAGACCTCATTCTTGATCTTGATATCCTCGGTAATGGCTTCGATAATGATATCCGAGTCTTTGAGATCCTCAAGCTTGGTCGTTCCACTTAAGTTATCTGCCACCATTCGCTTTTCAAACACCGTCCCCTTGCCCCTGGCGATCGCTTTGGCCAGGTATTTTTCAATGCTCCCCAGCCCCTTGTCCAAAAGCTCCTGAGAGATCTCTCGGACCAGGGTTTTGTATCCGCTCGCCGCCGAAACATGAGCGATCCCGGACCCCATCAACCCACAGCCCACCACCCCCACTTTTTTGATCTCCATCGAGCACCTCCTTTTTTAGAAAGTCACCACTGATCTTATAACTTCTCCCTTGCGCAACAGATCAAAAGCGTCGTTGATCTGATCCAAGGGAAATTTATCTGTCACCAGTTCCTTGGCTTTAATTTTCCCTATCCGGACCATCTCGATCAGCTTCGGATAATCGATGGGCCGACAGCCGAGGGAACCGACGATTTCCATCTCCCGAAACATAATCCGTCCGGCGTTGAGGGAAATGTCCTTGTGCGTATATCCAACCACAACCAATCTCCCCCCACCTCGGACACAGCCGAAGGCTTGTTGGATCGTCGCCGGATTGCCGATGACCTCAAAAGCTACATCCGCACCACCTCCAGTCAGTTTTCGCACAGCCTTTCCTATATCTTCAACCTCCTTTGGATTGATAGTCTCGACCGCACCCAGTTTCCTGGCCCAGTCCAGCTTGCTGTCCAGAATATCGACTGCAATCACAGAAGCACCCAGAGCAGCAGCGACCTGAACGACGTTAATGCCCACACCTCCACAGCCGAAGACGACTACCGAATCGCCAGGCTTAACCTTTCCCCTATTTTTTACCGCATGGTATGGAGTGGAAATGGCATCAGCGATAATACAACCTTCAACCAATGGAATTTCCTCCGGCAAAGGGAAAGCATCTTTAGCTGGTGCTTTAACGTATTCGGCGTAGGCTCCATCGACATGGTTGCCAAACATGACCATGTTTTGACAGATATTCTCCCTCCCTGTCCGGCAGTAAAAACACCTCCCGCAGGTCAGCACTGCTGGCAAAAGCACCCGATCGCCCACCTTAAAATTGGTCACCTTATCCCCAACCTCTTCCACCGTGCCTGATGGCTCATGCCCCAAAATCAATGGTGGTTTTTTAAAAGTAGGCACACCGTGGTCGATGTAATGAAGATCGGTGTGGCAGACACCGCAGGCAACCACCTTAACCAAAATCTCCTCAGGCCCAATCTTCGGCCTCTCCGCGTCTTGAACCTTCAACGGTTGGTTCGGCCCGTAAAAAACAGCAGCTTTCATATATCACCTCCTGTTTTTGAGCCACAAAACTACACAAAATTACACGAAATATTTTCTTTCTCTGCCACAAAACTTCACAAAATTTCACGAAATGTCATCCTGAACTCATTTCAGGATCTCCGTCTGTTGCCTCCAAGTTTTGTGCCCTT
>JBHIER010000390.1:0-3528 GCA_046760705.1 bacterium | reverse complement strand
GGAGGTGCGGACGCGGGTAGCCGGTCATCTTGATGCTGGACGCTATTCTGCAGTCTGGGATGGCAGAGATGAGTCGGGCAGTGAGGTGACTTCTGGCATCTACATTTATAGATTGGAGGTCGGAGATCTGGTCATGGCCAGGAGGATGTTGCTTCTGAAGTGAGGGAGATACAGGATGCGCAAATAGTTCTATGCGACGCTGTTTGCGCATCCGATGAAAACCAGTATAGCGCCTCAAAAGTTTGTCCTTAATACTGGCCATTCTAAATGTCTGAAAGGAGATAGATAGAACGCTTCTCGGAAATCCGAATATCAAAACTTGTCCTCCGAGAAAGCGGGGGATCCCAAATCCCTGTCTGCGTGCCTGCCTACCGCCCCAGCGGGGCAGGCAGGCGAAACAATACTAATGGAGGAATTGGAACTGGAATGACAGGTGTAATGATCTTATCCGCAAAGATAGGCTGAATAGGAACTCGTATTTTAGTATGTGCTCTGCTTCAGCCGGAATGACAGGTCATAGCTGAATAGTTACAAATACGGACCTTCAAAATCCAAAACAGAAGCAGTTAACCAGAATATTACGAGGGATTTTCCGTTTGGTGATCGGTTCACAGGATTTTCTTTGTAGTAATGTAGGGCCAATAAAGGGTACAGAATTTATAGGACAGGATACCAGGCCCTAAAGAGAGACGTAAGCCGCATGAGGGAAAAACGTCGAGGGTAAGAAAATGTTGAATCGAACGTTTGAAAGAGAGGTATTGATGAGACTAATCACGCTGATCATAAGCACATGCGCTGTTTCAGTCTCAAGTGCGACAGTGGCTCATGCTTGGGAAGAGATCGAATCTTTACAGAAACCCGGCATAAAAGGCACCACTGCCCCCCGAAGGCTGGAACGTGTCTTGATGATTTTTGATCCCTCAGATTACAAGACAATTCAACCAAAGGGTAACAGGGATGTAAAATCTAAGGGCCAAAATGTTCCTCCTGCTGAGTACATGACTCCAGGCTGGACTACGATCAAATATGAGGATTTTGAGGGTGCTTTTCCAAACGAGTGGGAAGTCTACGTAGGGAGCGGTTATGTGGATGCATATTGGGATACTACCGATTGCAGAGCCCGTCAGGGTAACCGGAGTTGTTGGTGCGCCGCTGGAGGCAGTGAGCATGGTTCTTATTGCGGATCTTATCGTAATGATATGCGTGCCTGGATGATATACGGGCCCTTCAGTCTGTCTGATGCATGCGATGCCGAGTTGCTTTTCTACCACTGGACCATCACAGAGTCTTGTTGTGATTATTTTTTCTTCGGAGCATCAACAAACGGTACAGAATTCTCTGGCTGGAGGCTCCAGGGTAATTGGACCGATGACCCTGGAAATGAAGATGGATGGATGCTTCAAAGTATGTCCCTCAGCGATGTCATAGGAGAGCCTGAAGTATGGATAGCCTTTCTCTTCGGTAGTGACTATAGTGTTACCCTCGAAGGCACATATCTTGATGAGGTACTTTTGCGAAAAGATTCAGATTGTGAGTGTCAAAATGACGAATGTGATCAAGCCACAGTGGTCGCGGGGATTCCATTTACTGACTCTATCAACACCCGTATTTGTACATCGAACCCCGGCGATCCGGTGCTTTCTTGTGCTGATGGAGGCGGCGGAAAGACGGTGTGGTACACTTTCACCCCGACTGACGAGGTCTTCGTATCCATCAATACGAGAGGCAGTAGTCCGGACGACTATGACACAGCGCTGGGGCTGTTCACCGGATCTTGCGGCGGTCTGGTGGAAATAGCTTGCAACGATGACATACGGTTAGGAGTTATTCGACAATCTGAAATACTATTCTTGGCCCAAGCCGGCGTGACGTATACGATTCACGTCGCAGAATGGAATGGTGGAGGTCCGTCTGGTGGTGTTCCAACCGGTGGAGATCTGGTTTTCAATGTAGAAGAAACAACGCCGCCACCACTGTTTCAAGGCCCTGAGTCAGGTAGTATCGCTGGTGGTGCGGCGGTGAGCACGGACGATTTTCCTCGCACTCCATCTTCGCTGACAGGGAGGCCGGGCCAGACTCGGAGAGTCATCCCGCTGCGTGATATCAAACTGAAGAAAGATACCAAGAAGCCTCTAATTGAGCCAACCGGGCCTGTGGGGTCCAACTTCGTCGAGGATTCAGGTGAACCGTCAATCGTGACCGATCTGCCGAATCTGCTTATCGATTTTGCAGGTATTCCGGACCTTGGCACTACGATTCCCCCAGACCCGCACATGGCCGCCGGTCCAGATCACATAATGGCAACTGTCAACAGCCAGTTCGGTATCTTTGATAAGTCCGGGACGTTGCTCAAATTGATTGATGCAGACGCATGGTTTTCAACTGTCCTTCCTGATGCTTCACCCTGCGATCCCCAGATTGTCTATGATCACCATTCCGGCCGTTGGGTCATGACGTGGATCGAATGTGGCGGCGCAGCGACATCACTTCTTCTTTCAGTTTCTGATGATGACAATCCGCTGGGCATCTGGTGCACCTGGAGACTACCAGGTGACGTGAATGGTGGGGATTCCACTGGATTTTTTAACGACTACGCAAAACTCGGGCTTGATGAAGACGCGCTTTATGTGACAGCGAACATGTTCGACGCCGGTTTTCAATACGTGCAATTGCGAATCATACCTAAGGCCCAATTGGTGGACAATTTGTGTGGAAATCCAAGTGCTCTGAACTCGACAGTATTTACGACGGTGCCTGCGGTCACCTTTGGAACACCTGGGGTTGAATACCTGGTAGATGTTGATTTCATACATGACACAGGAACCTTTATGAACTTGTGGTCACTATCCGATCCATTAGGTACGCCTACCTTAACGGCTGTCACAGTTCCTGTTACGGCATTTACCTCTCCACCGGATGCAGATCAGTTGGGAGGTGGTACGCCTCTTATCGACGTCGGTGGGAGACGGAATCGCAATGTCGTATATAAGGATGGGTCGGTGTGGACTGCTCATTCTGTTGGGGATCCAACCGGTCAGTTTGCGCGAGCTCGGTATGTCCGGATAGATGTTGCCACTGCTACTGCAACCGAAGATGTGGCTTTCGGTTTAGATAACTACTGGTATTACTATCCCGCAATTCAGCCTGACGGCAATAACAACGTGGTGATCGCTTTTACGCGCTCGGGATTTAGTGAATATGCGAGTGCACGCTTTACAGGTGTTCCGGATGGAGGAGCGATTGAGCCCAGCACCCTCCTGAAAGCTGGAGAGGACAATTACGTGAAGACCTTTGGTGGTGACTGGAACCGGTGGGGCGATTACAATGGTATCGCGTTGGACCCTGCAGATGCCAATAAGGTTTGGATGTTCGTAGAATATGCGGCTCAATCGGTTGGGCCGGGACCCGATGACGATCGGTGGGGTACATGGTTTGGGGAGGTCACTTTCGCTGAGAGCCCGGGAAATGAGGTCTTGGCTTGGGTTGGATGTGATGACTTCTATCAGGGCACGGAAGTGGATGTGCCAA
>JBHIER010000389.1:0-3530 GCA_046760705.1 bacterium | reverse complement strand
CAGCATGGCCGCAAGCGCAGCTTCTGGGCCCGATATGAAAAATAATGCACGGAGATGAGGATAATATAAGATCTTCATCAACCGATCTTCCGGTCAACCGGCCAGGGTCTTGCGGACAAAGTCCGCTCGATAGGCGTCTCGATCGGCCGGTTCCATCTTCCTGCCAGCCCTCTTTTGCAGGTGCGAAGGCTGTGTCCATATCATCAACTGGTTGATGGTCTTGATGTCGATCTCAGTGATCATCTCCAGAGCCACGCCCAGCCGGACAGCGGAGGAGAGGTTCATAAATTCCTGAGAGGTGAGAACACGAGCGTTCTTCACGATGCCGTAAGCCCGCCAGATTTTGTCCTCGATCTGGGATTTGGCGTCTCTGAGCAGGGTCTTTCGAGCGTCCTGCTCGTATCCGATGATCTGTTTTGTCACGCGCTCGAGGCTATTGATGATCTCCTCCTCCGACTGTCCCAGGGTGGTCTGATTGGAGATTTGAAAGAGATTGCCCAGCACAGCGGTCCCTTCGCCGTAAAGCCCTCGCACGGCCAGTCCCACCTGGGTGATGCCCCTGAGAACCTTATCAATCTCCTGGGTCAAGACCAGGGCCGGCAGATGGATGAGGACCGAACCCCTCAGCCCTGTTCCTGTATTGGTGGGACAGGCGGTCAGATAGCCAAACTGGTCGGAGAAGGCATAGTCCAGCGAAGTGCCCACTTCATCATCGATGCGATCGATGATGTGCCAGGCGCTCTTGAGCTGAAATCCCGACTGTATGGCTTGCAGCCGGAGGTGGTCCTCTTCGTTGACCATGACGCTGACGATCTCCTTGTCCCCCACCAGGATGCCGCGGGCCCCCTTTTTCTCCAGCAGACCCGGACTGACCAGATGCCGCTCCACCATGAACTGTTTGTCCATATCGGCCATCTCTGAGGTACTGAGAAAGAAGGCGTTTTTGAGGTAGTTGCTCCTCTGGTGAGCTTTGAGAACCTCGGCCCGCACTTCGGCCAACTGCTCCTCTGTAGCCCGATGGGAGAAAGGTACACCGGCCACATTCCGAGCCAGACGGACCCGACTGCTCAAGACGATGCCAGGATACTCCCCAGATCCGTCGAGCCAACCGATAGAGTCCCGGACCATTTTGGCCAGAAGGTCGGCCACGCTCCCTTTCACTCCATGCTCCGGCATACCTTCTCCATCTCGTTTATCCTGTCCCTCAGGGCGGCAGCC
The DNA here is from genome assembly GCA_046760705.1 of bacterium. Lineage (GTDB taxonomy): Bacteria > JBHIER01 > JBHIER01. The sequence continues at coordinate 2,312 of JBHIER010000389.1, read as the reverse complement.
TTTTCAAACTCCTCGGCCTTGATGGCTCTGTTTATCTCCTCCCGCAGTTTGCGGATATCCCTCTTCAGTGCGTAGCGCTCCTCTTGGAAAGCTGGAATCTTGCCCAGATGCTGGTTGCTGCCGTGAATTTTCCTGAGCAGCGCTTTCAGCCCCTCGGCAAAGGTCTCGTAGCATTGGCTGCACCCCAAGCGTCCGCTCTTCTTGAAATCGGTGTACGCCAGACTGCACTGGGCACATTTCAGTTTTTTTATCTCCTCCGTCTCAGCCGGCCCACCCTCCTCGGCCATGCCGGCCAGTAAATCTCCGATGGGAAAATCCGAACCGGAGAAGGGAGGCTGAAGTCCCCGCTTCTCGGCGCACTCCTTGCACAGCCGCAGCACCGTCTTCTCATTTTTGACGATCTGGGTGAATACGATGACGGCAGGTCGCTCGTGACAGTCCTGACATACCATGAGCTCATCCTCCCTTTCGGCTGGTTTCACTCATTCTGTCGAATTCGATGGTGATTTTACCGTCGGCCAACCTCACTTTCCGATCGGCCCGGTCGGCCAGCTCCTCGTTGTGGGTGACGATGACAAATGTCTGATGCTTCGACCGACTGAGGGTCCACATCAGCTCGTGAAGGGCCTCACCCGAACGGCGATCCAGATTGCCCGAGGGCTCGTCGGCCAGAACGATCTGAGGCCCGTTCAGCAGCGCCCGGGCCAGGGCCACTCGCTGCAACTCCCCACCGGAGAGCTCACCCGGTTTGTGATTCTCCCGGTCAGGCAGACCGACCTCCTGGAGCAGCCTCCGGGCCGCTGCCGAGGCCTCGGCCGGATGTCGACCGTTGATGATGCCAGGCATGACGACGTTCTCCAGAGCCGTAAACTCCGGCAAAAGATGATGAAACTGAAACACAAATCCTACATATCTGTTGCGAAAATGGGCCAGCTCATCGTCGGACAGAGAGAAGACATCTGTGGAGTCAAGCTCCACTCGCCCTCTCGTCGGCCGCTCCAATACACCCAAAATATAAAGGAGCGTACTCTTGCCCACGCCTGAGGCGCCGACGATGGACAGAATCTCACCCCTCCGGATCTGGAGATCGATCCCCAAGAGAACGTCCAACCGACCCTTGCCCACGGGAAAACTCTTGTGGATGTTATAAGCTGCTAAAACAATCTCAGATCTACCCATTTTACTCGTACCGTATCGCTTCCACAGGGTCCAAACGGGCAGCCCTCTTGGCCGGATAGAAGGTGGCCAGAAAACAGATGGTGACCCCGGCAAGGGAGACGAAGAGAAAATCGGCCGGCTGCATCAGCACAGGGAGCGTGTTGATAAAATAGATCTCAGGCGGCAGTCGAAAGAGATGGAATGAGCTCTGAGCCCAGCACAAAAGATACCCAACGAGGCAACCGAGAATGGTCCCAATAATACCGACTACCAGCCCCTCGAACATGAATATCTTCATGATCCCTCTGGAAGTGGCCCCCATCGATTTGAGGATGCCGATCTCCTTTCGCTTCTCCAAAACGACCATGATGAGGGTGCTGATTATGTTGAAAGCAGCCACTAAAATGATGAGGCTGAGGATGACAAACATGGCCCACTTTTCAATCGTCATCCAGTTGAAGAGGGTCTTGTTCTGATCCATCCAATCGGTGGTCAGATATGGGTATCCCAATAGATCGGTGATCTCTCTGCTCACGCTTTTGGCCCGATACATATCATCCAGTTTGATTCCCAGGCCGGTCACCTTGTCGTCCATCTGAAAGAACTTTTGGGCATCGGAGAGAGAGATGTAGGCCAACGAGGCGTCGTACTCGTACAACCCTGTCTCGAAGATGCCGCTGACAATGAACCTTTTGGCTCTGGGAAAATCGAGCAGAGAAGCTCCTCTGTACGTCCTGGGGCTGAGGGCCACCACCTCGTCGTCGAGCCATACCTTCAATCGGTCGGCTAAGGTGAGGCCAAGGACGATACCCGGCTCCCTTCTGCCCTCATCGGTCCGGGTCACAAAGCTCAGTTGGCCGTGGACGATGTTCTCCCCCAGATCGGTGACGCGGCCGACCGTAGCTGAATCGGCTCCGACGATCCGGGCCCCGGCAGCATTCTCTCCGGAGGAGAGCATCGTCTCCCAGTAGATGAACGGGGTCACGGCCACAACATGATCGATCTCCTCCACTCGGGAGATGACGTCTTCATAGTCGGTGATTCCCCTATTGTAAAAGGTGGTCAAGCGCAGGTGGGCGTCCGTACCCACGATTCTGGTTCTGACCTCCTGCTCAAAACCGTTCATCACCGAAAGAACAATGACGAGGGCGGCC
>JBHIER010000388.1:0-3546 GCA_046760705.1 bacterium | reverse complement strand
TATCAAAAATCGGGAGATTGAAACATGGTTTATTCCAGGCGATTTGCTGATAGGTGCGGTGAAATGTGGGTTACGGACAGATTTGATCTCGGCAAAGGGATCTTCACTTTGGCTTGATATTGTGTGACGATTGTGTACATTATAGCCTTAGGATCGGAGGAGGATTATCATGAAGTTCTTGAATGTGCGCGATTTGAGGGAAAAATCGTCCCAGGTGTGAAAAGAACTGTCCCAAGAGAGAGAAATGGTCGTTACAGACAACGGACGCCCGATTGCGATCCTTTCAGCAATCAACGAGTCTAATTTTAAACAATTCTTGTCTGCGCTGCGTCGGGCACGAGCGATTGACGCGGTTGCTTCCCTGCAACGGCGCTCAGTGGAAAAGGGAACTGATCGGATCACCCTTGCAGAGATTAATCAGGAGATCAAAGCGGCCCGGGGAAAACGATCAAGATAAAGGTCATTCTGGACACCAACGTGGTGGTCCCCGGCTTGCTATCGCCTTTCGGGGATTCTGCTGAAATCGTTCGGATGGTCTCTTCGGGGGAGCCTTCTATTTGTTTTGATGCACGAATACTATCCGAATATCATGAGGTCTTACGAAGGCCGACATCCGCCAAGCCAACGGGTCTGGCCCAAAAAAGTGCTTGATTTTCTCACCGATATTCCCTATACTTAACAGAACGAAATTGGAGGGGCGAAAGGTTTTCGGCCCTTGATGAAAGGTTGGCCATAACCCTTTTTCAAAGGAGGCTTCCAGATGAGAGTAGTAAGAGTGGTCGCTGCCAGCACACTCTGTTTAGTCTTTGCTCTGGCCGACTCGCTTTTTGCTGTTTCGGCCAAGCCCGGACTCGTTGATAAGACCGGGTACTGCAAAAAGACGGGAGTGTATGTACTCCGTCCTCACGCTGGGGTGGATGAGCCTGAGCCTCTGAAGGCTCCGGTACTGGGCAGTAGGAAGGCGATCGTCATCCTGGTTGAGTTCACAGACAACAGAGCCAATAAAGTCTCTCACCCTCCGGCAGCGTATGAGACGCTGTTGTTCGATTCAACGGGAGCTGTGCCCACTGGCAGCATGTACGAGTATTTCCAGGAAGTCTCATACGGTCAGTTCTTCATCAGCGGTGTAGTGGCAGGTTGGTTCGAGCTCCCTCAGACCAACGAATACTATGCCGGCGATGAATTTGGCAGAGGGGAGTGGCCGCAGAACCGAAAGCGATTGGCGTACGACGCGGTGGTGGTGGCCGATCCTTACGTCGATTTCTCCCAGTTCGACGGGGACGGCGACGGTTTTGTGGATGCCCTTTTCATCGTTCATGCCGGGCCAGGGGGAGAGGAGACGGGCAATCCCCTCGATATCTGGTCCCACAAATCGAGGATACCGGCCAATGAAGACGGAACCGGCGATGGCTACATGACCGATGATGGGGTGCGGGCATACTCATACGCCATGGAGCCGGAAGAGGACGCAGACGGAAATCTGATCACCATCGGCGTCTTCTCTCACGAGTACGGCCATGTGCTGGGCCTACCGGATCTGTATGACCGGGATTACAGCTCGGAGGGCATCGGCAATTGGGGGCTGATGGCCGGTGGAAGCTGGGGTGGCGACGGTCGTTCCCCCGAGCTCCCTGTCCACCTCTGCGCCTGGTCGAAAGAGCAGTTGGGATGGTTGGCTCCTGTCGTGGTGACGGGCAACCTCGTGGCTCAACCGATACCCACTGTTGAGGAGTTTCCCGAAGTCTACAAATTGTGGACTGACGGTTCACCAGGGGATGAGTATTTTCTGGTGGAGAACCGCCAGAAGGTCGGATTCGATATCAATCTCCCCAATTCGGGGCTGCTCATCTGGCACATCGATCTCAGTGTCACCACTCAAAATGACGACGAGGATCACAAACTGGTGGATCTGGAGAGTGCCGATGGGTGCAATGATATGGACCAAGGGCGTGGCCGTGGCGATGACGGCGATCCGTATCCTGGCTCGTCGGATAATCGAAAGTTTTATCTCATCTCCAATCCAAACTCGAGAGCCTACAGTGGGGATCCATCTCAAGTAGCTGTGCTCAAAATCAGCGATTCGCAACCAACCATGACGGCCGACCTGGAGGTGATTACAGAAAATCCCATCTTCCTCTATGACGACAACTCGGTAATCGACATCGATGGCAACGGCGACGGAAAGCCCGATCCGGGAGAGACAGTGGATCTGGTAGTAAACATAACGAACTACGGAGCAGAGGCAACGGGTATTTCCGGAAGGCTCTCCACACCGGATCCCAGTATTGCCTTCCTGGTGGAGGAAACCGCCTTCAGCGACATCCCTTTCAGCTCATCAGGCGACAACAGCACCTCTCCCTTCTCTTTTTCTGTAGCAGAGACGGCCAGTGTTCATTACGCTCACTTTACCCTGGATATTTGGTCCGATGTTGGGGTGGACACGGCCCAGTTTGCCTTCAGGCTCGTCATCGGCCATCCGGCCATTCTCCTGGTTGATGATGATTACGACACTCTCATGAGTGAGCGGATCTACGATGTGGAGCAATATTACTGGGCCTCGTTAGATAGCGTTGAAGAGATATTTGATCACTGGAGCTACGAGAGAGATGGCCTTCCGGATTCTGCATGGCTCAATACGTATGAGATAGTCGTCTGGTTCACTGGCTATGCAGAACAAACACTAACAGTGGAAGATCAAATGAATTTGGCTGCATTTTTGGATGGCGGAGGTAAACTTTTTATTACCGGCCAGAATATTGCAACTGAACTGCAATCTTCTTCATTCTTATCTGAGTATTTGTATGCAGTATGGATTGCTGATAACAGCGATGAAGGGTTTGTCTATGGCGTTGGCGGTGACCCTATCAGCGGCGGGATCAATTTTGTGACGATCGTTGGCAAAGAGTGTCCGACCACTCAAGTTTCTCCTGATGTCGTAGCCCCAATGTCGGAAACAAGTACCGTGTTTGTATATCAACCATCGGGAAGAGCGGCGGGAATAAAGTACAATGGTGACCACAAAATGGTTTATTTTGCCTTCGGTTTTGAAACCATTGTCAGCCCTGTGCAGGACTCTGAGGAGGCCAGAGCGGCAATTATGGGCAAGGTCATCGACTGGCTCAGAGTTGTCCCAGCCAGGGGAGACGTGAACGAGGATGGCCAGGTGAACATACTGGACGTGGTGTGGGCAGTGAATATCATCCTCGCTCTTGTCGAACCTCCCTCTTCACAACTTTGGGCGGCTGACTGTAATGGGGATGAGAATGTCAACATAGTCGATGCGATTGGAATAGTGAATACCGTTCTGGGCGCTGGCGAGTGTGCCCCGGGGATGTGCAGAGCGAATCTCACCCCCGAGGTGATGGAATTTCTGGACTCGCTGGAGCCCTACTTCTCGGCTGAGGCTTTTGCCCAACTGATGGCTCTGGTCAAGGAGACCGAGATTCCGATGGACTTTAGGCTGTCCCAGAACTACCCCAATCCCTTCAATTCCACCACACAAATCAGTTTTCAGTTGCCAGTGGTCAGTGATGAGTTCCCACCCCA
>JBHIER010000387.1:0-3548 GCA_046760705.1 bacterium | reverse complement strand
TATAATCAAAGAATAAAAATGGAAATTCCTATACTGTCAAGTTTTTCTTTAGTGACTTCAAAACTTTTTGTATCTGGTTGAAGATTTAGACGTCTTCAAAGAAGATTTGTTCCTCAGATTCTCTAAGTTCACTTCCAAGCTCTTCAAAGTTTTTATCCAAAACCCATATCTCAATGTCAAATAAAAGTTGTCATTTTCCTCAAACTGAATGAAGAGGGTATGCTTTCAAATTTTCTAAATACTGTTTGGCGGCTTTATCGCATTTCCATGTCGCCATCTCATTGATTGATATCTTCTTCTTTGAGAAAAATGGTCCTTCGGTGGGGGATGTGGAGTCGGTCAGAACCAAAATTGTTTGGCCCACCAAAGGTATTTAAGGCTTTCGGATTCAGAATCTTGTTCACTATCATCACAAGATCGAGGACATTGATATTTCCGTCGCTGTTAAAATCAGCCGCACAGAATTGGATGGAGTCGGGCTGGGTCTGACCGAGGATGAAATTGACCGCCAAGACAACGTCCAGGACGTTAATTTCGCCATTGAGGTCGGCGTCACCTTTGGTGCAGGCGGCCAGCAGCTCCTCAATCTTATTGATGATGCTCTCCTCATCATAATCGTCGCCGGTGGATCGATACTGGACAATTCCCTCCCTATCGATGACAAAATAGTAATGCTGAACTACACCGTAAGTAGCACCTACAGAGCTGCCATTCAATAGAAGAGGATAAGTTACATCGTAGGGTTGTTGATAATAAGATCTCACCGAGTCCGCTGTGCCATTCCAGACATCGATGCCCAGGGCCTGAAACTCTTGGTCCTGATAGGCCCGCCAAATGTTCTGTTCGATGAACGGTGCCACCGCCCCACAACACGATATTCAGGAATAGCCAAAGAAACTGAGGAAGATGACCAGACCAGCATAATCGGACAGGGAGACACTGTTGCTGTCGAGATCTGTCAGCGTAAAATCGGGAGCTGGGTCACCAACATCAACTTGGGCCACGGCCTTCTTGACCGGACTTGAGAATAACAAAAATAGAGCAATCGCCAGAATAAGAGCAATTCTTTGTAATCCCCTCATATTTTCCTCCAGTCCGTCTCTTAAGAATATTGAAATTTTTTCCCAGTGTCAAGACAACTTTTCAAAAACGTAGAATTCAAAATAACAATATGGGGAGGAGTGACCACTCCTCCCCGTACATGTTTCTGCAGCCTGAGTTTTAGTGCGTGTGGGGCTGCTTGGTCATGGTCTTACACCTCGGGCACCACTCATACTCTACCCCGTCAACCTCATAGCTCTCCACATCGATGTAGTTGGCCTTGGGGAATGCGGTCCCTGTGACTTTGAGGTCTTTGTTGTGGAGCTCAGTGGAATTCACCAGCTCTTTGGATCGGTCGTTCTCCACGAAGGTGTAGAGGGTACCGTCGGCGGTCAGCAGTCCACCTTTGTGGCCGTAAACGCTGCATTGGGCCTGAGCCCCATGGGTGGATTTAAGGGTGCAGCCTATGCAGATCAACTTCCCGGCTATGGTCGCTTTTGCAATTTCAGCCTCCTTAGGCTCAGCCGTTTCGGCCACCGAAGCTTTAAAACCGATCTTTTTCACTGCCTCGGTCAACTGATCCGGGGTAGCCCTCCCCTTTTCAAACTCCACCACCGCCGTCTCGTCGCTCAAACTCACATCAGCCGTCTTCACTCCGGGCACGCTCTCGAGCGCCGATTTCACCGCTTTGGTACAAGCCCCACAGGTCATCCCTTCAACTTTTAAGGTGCACTTATTCGTTTTCTCTTGCTGGCCAACCACCCCATCAGTGGAAAAAACAAAACCGCTCAATGTGAGCAAAACAGCAAAGCTTACTGCCGATCTATTGAAGATTCTCACTGTCTCTCACCTCCTTCTCGATTATTTCAAAAGCACCATTTTTTTCATGGCAGAGTATTCACCCATGTTCAATCTGTAGAAATAAACACCGCTAGCTACCTCTTGGCTATTGGCATCCCTCCCATCCCAGGGAACAATGTAATATCCCGCCTCCTTGGGCTCATTCACCAGCGTTTGTACCTCCTGCCCTAACATGTTGTAAATTTTGAGCGAGACCAAGGTCACCTTCGGTCCCTCGTCCCCCCTCTCTCGCCTTTCCCCCGGTATCTGGTATCTGATATCTGTGAACGCATTGAAGGGGTTCGGATAGTTCTGTCCCATAGCATAACTGGTCGGCACCGCCCTCACCTTCACTGCCACCCCACTCACCTCTGCCCCGGCAACATCATCCACCAGCTCCGTAAAGGCCAACCGGTCCCTGTCAACAGTCCCATCCTTCACCTCAAAGACCACCTCGGCCACCACCACAGGCCCGCTCACACTCAACGCCTGGGTGTGAAAACCACCCAGAGTGAGGATACCCTCCTCGGCCACCGCCCCATCCAGGATCGTCCACTCCTCCGTCACCGGAGTCTCGGACACCTCCACAAACTCCAACAGCCCGGCCGGATAGCTCAACCTCAAACCAAAGGCATCGAAAGCTTGCGGGCTCTCAACCACGATCGGCACCGTCACCCTCTGGCCCGGTGCTCCCTCGATTGAAACGAGCTTCACCGAGGCTGCATGCTGAGAGGCTTGCCCCACCACAACCTTTGGGACAATTCCACACCCGCAATTGTCCCCTGGTTGAGGATCATACCAGGCAGCCTTAAGGGATTGCCAAGCGATACAGAGCGCATCCCCGGGCCAGATATTGCCGTCGCAGTTGGCATCGGCCGCCCACCCGGAACAGTCACACGCTCCTTCACATTGATCGAAATTCCCGTATATGTATCTCTGGAAGGCACACAGAGCGTCTGACATGGAGACATTCCCACTACAATTCACATCGCCCTTACCACCAGGGCACTGGCAGATATCCCCCACACCATCGTTGTCGAAGTCCTTCTGATCGGGATTGTACACATCAGGACAGTTGTCGACATCCCCGCATATCCCATCATTGTCCGCATCGTTGTCAGGATCGTTGGGACACGTTGACAGGGAAATCTGGTAGATCTTATCCGCCCCGGGATCGGAAGCCCAGAGATAAGTGCCGTCGTAGGTTAGCCCCCAACCTCCAGTGAGCAGACCGGAGATAGAGCTTAACTGGGCCCCATGGGTGGAGAACTTCTTGATCGTCCCTGAGGTGTTGATCGCCCACAGGTAAGTGCCATCCCAGGCTAAATCTCTCACGTAGTTGTCCTGGGGATTGAAGTAAGAAATTCTACTGCCCCCTGTGGTCGTCTTCCCAATCAGGTGATAGCCTGTATCCGAGTACCAGAGATAGCTGGCCTCACGGGCCAGTCCAGCCGCCCGAGCACCTCACCCACCGGGGCAATGAAAATTGGTCATCGCCGCCCCATTGCTGGGATTCACTTTATAAAAATATCTCCCGTTGGCGATCCATATATTGTTGTCACTACTCCAGGTTATCCCACCATAGCTGGAGCTGATTGAGAAAGAGAAAGCAAAGATTATCCCGCCATCCGACGGATCCAGCTTGTAAACCGAATCGGTGCCCGAAT
>JBHIER010000386.1:0-3549 GCA_046760705.1 bacterium | reverse complement strand
CATTTTAGCTGTATTCTAAATGCTGATCTCACCGGAGAAGGCCCTCGCGTCCGAGAGTGAATGACCCGCCCCATCCACAACTCGTGAACTTTCCGTTGTGTCCGTCCAGAAATTATATATATTTATATCCTTAGAGCATGTACCATCACTGGGGTGATCATTTCCGGCTATCTTCCCGCAAACAGCGTTGAATCAGCCGGGACCTGGGTATCTTGAAAAGGGATGTCGATTTGAAAGAGACGTAATCGTGAAAAGGTACATCGACCTGCGGAGTGATACAGTGACGAAACCCACGCCCGAAATGCGCCGGGCCATGGCCGAGGCTGAGGTGGGTGACGATGTCTTTGGAGAGGATCCGACCGTCAACAGGCTCCAGGATAGGGTGGCGGCCCTCCTGGGTAAAGAGGCGGCTCTCTTTGTCCCTTCAGGGACTATGGCCAACTTGGTGGCCATCAGCGCCCACACCGAGCGGGGGGACGAAGTGATCATTGAGGCAAGAGGTCATACCTTCAATTTCGAGAGCGGCGGGGTTTGCGCCGCTGCCGGCATACAGCTCCATCCACTAACCGGTCGGAGAGGCGTTCTGGAGGTTGCCCAGATTGAGGCGGCCATCCGGCCTCCGGATCACCACTTCGCCCCGACCCGGCTCATCGTCTTGGAGAACACGCACAATCGGGGCGGCGGCACCGTCTACCCTCTGGAGAAGATGGCTGAAATACGAAATCTGGCAAAAGAACACGGGATCAAGATGCATCTCGACGGGGCCCGGCTCCTGAACGCCTGCGTGGCCTCTGGCCGCCAGCCGAGCGAATACGCCAAATATTTCGACTCGCTCATGATCTGCTTCTCCAAGGGGCTCGGGGCCCCCGTCGGGTCGATCATCGCCGGGTCGGTCGAGTTTATCGACAGAGCTCACCGCTACCGGAAGCTCTACGGCGGCGGCATGCGCCAGGTGGGGGTGATTGCGGCGGCCGCCCTGTATGCTTTGGATCACAACGTCGACCGGCTGGCCGAGGACCATCGCCACGCCAAGCGTCTGGCAGAGGAATTGGCCCGCTGTCCAGGGGTCGATCTCGATCCAGGCCAAATGGAGACGAATATTGTCATCTTCGACGTCACCTCCTCGGGGCGAAGGGCGTCTGAGGTGAGCCAGGCTTTCAAGGAGCAAGGGGTGCTCATGCTGCCTGTCAACCCCACGTCCCTTCGGGCGGTCACCCACCTCGACGTCTCAGGCCAGGATATCGACAGGACGGTCGAGGTGGCTCATCAAATTTTTGGAGGATCAAACCCACCAGGTTGAAGGAAAGTCGCCGGCAAACGAGATTGACGTAAGGAGGGGGTCATGAGTAGGACAGTTATCACGGATACGTTCGGTCCAATCGTACTCTGGGCGGTCTTTGTCCTGATGTTTGCGGCTGCTGCCTGCCAGGGGCCGCGCCAGGAGGAGCAGGCTCAAATCCCGGAGGAGGAGGCGGTGCGGCCGGAGCCGGAGGTGTTGAAATTCTTGGACACCCTCTTCGCTTACGGGCAGCAGCACGACATGTACAACGTCCCGCCCAGTGACGGCCGATTCCTGCGCCTTTTAGCCGCCAGCAGCGGGGCCCGGCGGGCCCTGGAGATCGGCTCCTCCAACGGGCTGTCGGCCATCTGGATCGGACTGGGATTGAAGGAGACCGGGGGGAGACTGATCACCATCGAGATCGACCACGACAAGGCCCAACAGGCCAAGGAGAACGTCCGCAAAGTGGGCATGGAAGGCATCATCGAAGTGATCGAGGGCGATGCCTTCAAGGTGATCCCAAAACTTGAGGGCACGTTCGATTTTATCTTCCTCGACGCCTGGAAAGAGGACTACAAAAGATTCTTCGACATCTTCTACCCGAAGGTGGAAAAGGGGGGCGTTATTGCCGCCCACAACGCCGTGCTCATGGCCAATTACATGCAGGATTATTTGGATGCCGTCAACAACGACCCGGACCTGCTCACCGTCATCGCTCAGACTGGCAGTGATGGGTTCGCCGTGAGTTACAAAAAAAAGCGATCTCTTAGGGAGGAACCATGAAAAAGACAGTCAACCGGTCTGTCATTGAGCTCGTCCAGGGCGATATCACCCAGATGGAGACCGAGGCCATCGTCAATGCGGCCAATGAGCGGTTGGCCCACGGGGGCGGGGTGGCCGGGGCCATCGTGCGCAAGGGTGGCCGCAGCATCCAGGAGGAGAGCCACCGCTGGGTGCGGGAGCACGGACCTGTGAAGGTTGGCACCGCGGCCATCACCACCGGTGGGAACCTGAAGGCAAAATACGTCATCCACGCCGTCGGCCCCAGGATGGGAGAGGGCGATGAGGACGACAAACTGAAAGGGGCGACCCTGAACAGCCTCATGTTAGCTGATGAGCATGGGTTGAAGAGCATCACCTTCCCGGCCATCAGCACCGGCATCTTCGGCTATCCCCTGGACCGCTGCGCGGCCATCATGCTGACCAATACCACTGAATACCTGAAAGGAGATACCGGTCTGGATCGAGTGGTCTTCTGCCTCTGGGACGGAGAGGCCTTTGAGATCTTCAAGAAGACCTTAGAGAAATTGTAGACGATTGTTGACTGACCCTGCAAATGGGGCCGGATGGTGTTTCATGGCTTCTGCAAAAACAAAACCAGTGTTGGTCGCCATAATGAACAACCTTCGGGATTTCGCCATAGCCCGAGATGAGCATTGGTATCGAATACCTGTTCGGAACGCTCCGAAAAATATAGAGGAGATAGAATATCTTGCATTCTATCAGACGAAAGTTTTCAGAGAGGAGAAATGGGCCGTCAATTATTTCGCCAAAGTTAAAGGTATAGCCACTGTCAAACGGGTCGATCTTTTTCCAGAAAAAAGGCAACATCCCAGAGCTCACGAGCAGTATTATAAATTGGAGATAGATTCCTTGAAACGCCTCCCCAGACCCATTGTCAGCCAAAGGTGGCGGCGGATCGTCTTCATCTCCACCACTTATGATAAGCTTATGCGGGCTGAGGAGATAAACGATCTGTTTCACGAGAGTCCTTTGGAGGAAAAATTCTACGACCGACTTAAGAAGGAGAAAATTGAAGCCGAGAGGCAATTCTATATAGGTGAGGGAAAAGTAAACTACTGTCTTGATTTTGCTCTCTTCTGCAAAAAAGGCAAACTCGATGTGGAGTGTGATGGCGACACCTGGCACTGTCGAAAAGAGCAAATTCCCGACGACAATCTTAGAGACAATTTCCTTACCAGCAGAGGCTGGTCTGTCCTCCGTTTCTCCAGCAAACAGATCAACGCAAATATGCCTGAATGCATCAATACAGTGAAAAGGACCATTAGCAAATGCGGTGGTCTCGTTCGCCAGCAGAGACTTTCAGAGGAATATGCAACGGAAGAAGATGACAGAACCGAGCACTAAAGCGGAGGCTACTGGATACGTGAAGAAGCAGATGGCTCCGGAATCCTTGTCTTACATGGTCTATTCGCCACAGAGGCACTGAGAAAATCCAATGTCCAATGTCAGAACTCAGGAGCCTTCGA
>JBHIER010000385.1:0-3552 GCA_046760705.1 bacterium | reverse complement strand
TGATATTCCTTCTTTATTCCAAGAAGAGGCCAGTACCAATAAAAGGCTAAAGCCTAAAATCCAACTGGATGGGACCGGCGCTTTGCATAGCTCGAAGAAGCAGGGGTGTAGCCGAACTTTCCAAAGTTCGCAAGGGGGGTGGGCAACAGAGAGCGCGGAATGGAATCCGCGGCTACATCTGCCTTGCCTGACATTTCGAACCCAAGGACTCGGAAGGACACACCGTTTGGAAGGATGCCTGTTTACGGGTCTGTCCCTAAACATCACAATATATTGATGAAGAATCAGTAAAAAGGGCTACATATTGATAGGGAAGTGGTAGAAGGCAAGAATCAATTTTTTTCAAAAAAGTACTTGACACGAGAGATGATGCGGCATATATTTGGCAATCGTGGGGTAGTTGTGGGGGGAATGGGTAATTGAAGTTTCTTTTTATGAGGGCGGCAAATATGAAGATTTGTGCAGTTTTTGTGTTTTCGGCCTCTCTCTCTCTCTCTCTCTCTCTGATAAATACACCCAAAATTGGAGCCCTGGATATACACCCAGTTGCTGACAATACAGGAAGCACGGGAGCTGATTTTCTGTTGATAAGTTTGTCAAGATCATTGAGCAATTAGTCTTAGTAATGAAAAGAGAATCGTTGGAGTGAGAAAGTATTTTGGCATCTCAGTATTGATCGTGACTTTGATATTTGGCCTGTTTGGCTTTGCTCAAGCTATCAACCGAATCAACTTAAGCCAGGTTCAGGCTTCTTTTGTCGGCGAGGATCAGGGTGACGCGTTAGGCGGGGCGGTCTCCTTGGTCGGAGACGTTAACGGGGACGGACATGACGACATCCTCATTGGCGCTTCTTGGAACGATTACAATGGGGATTTTGCCGGCCAGGTTTATTTCATCTTGGGCCAGACAAGTGAGTGGCAGATGCGAACTTCGGTGTCGGAAGCCGATGCCTCTTTCGTTGGTGAAGAAGAATGGGACGGTGTTAGCAATGTTTCTATAGCTGGTGACGTCAACGGTGATGGGTATAATGACATCCTCATCAGTGCTCCTGACAAAGATTGGAGAGAAAAGAGGGTTGTTGGACAGACCTATCTCATCTTTGGCAAATCCGATGGCTGGGAGATGCGGACTGATTTATCTCAAGCCAATGCCTCATTTATTGGCGAAATAGAGTGGGCAGCTTCCGGTATTTCTCTTTCAGGCGGCGATGTCAATGGTGACGGCTATGACGACATCCTCATCGGTGCTGCAGGAGGTATGACCGGTGGGGGAAACCCGGGGTGGACGTACCTCATCTTCGGCAGGCCCGATGGGTGGAGGATGCGCACAAAGCTCTCCCTGGCCGACGCCTCTTTTGTTGGGGAGAATGCAGGAGATGCAGCCGGCATGGCCGTCTCCGTTGCCGGCGACATCAACGGTGATGGGTACAATGACATCCTCATCGGTGCTTATGACAACGATTACCACGGAGAGCGAACCGGGCAGGTTTATCTCATTTTTGGCCAGCCTGCTGGCTGGGAGATGGGGGTCAGTTTATCTGAGGCCGACGCCTCTTTTGTGGGGGAGGGACCACAGGACGATGCCGGCATCTCTGTTGCCAGCCCTGGCGATGTCAACGGAGACGGTCACGATGACATCCTCATCGGGGCGTCCCGGAACAGCGACGGTGGAGAATATGCCGGTCAGGCTTACTTGATTTTTGGCAAGCCTGATGGCTGGTCGATGCACACTCCCTTATCCCAGGCTGATGCGTCTTTTATTGGAGAAAGGGAGTGGGAGTTTGCTGGCGATCCTGTGGCCGGAGCGGGTGATGTCAACCGCGATGGTTACGATGATATCCTTATTGGGGCACCAGCGAGCACTTCCCACGGGGAAGGTATAGGTCGGGCATATCTCATCTTCGGTAAGCCCGGGGTCTGGAGGATGCGGACCCCCCTGTCCGAGGCCGATGTTTCTTTTGAGGGGGAAGAGTGGGGCGACCTTGCAGGCAGCTCTGTTGCCGGGGACGGCGATGTCAACGGCGACGGGTACGATGACATTCTCATTGGAGCTTATTTTAACAACTATAGTGGCGAGTATGCAGGACAGGCATATCTGTCTCTTCACATACCCGTTACCATCACCACGGCCACGATGCCCTATGGTTCGGTGGGTATCCCGTATACTACAGTTCTTTCAGCCACAAGGGGGACCCCTCCTTACTTTTGGAGCCTCTCCTCAGGTTCCCCGCCCGATGGGGTCGGGCTGGACTCAACAGGGGTGATTTCGGGTGTGCCCACTTCTGTTGATACTGCGGACTTTACCGTCAAGGTAGCTGACGCTGCCTCGGACACGAACGCAAAGGCATTTACAATAATCATTCGAGAGATTGCCAAGGGAGATGTGAACGGAGACGGCCAGATCAATATCGTGGATGTGGTCTTCGCTGTGAATATTACCCTCGAATTGTATGACCCGACACCTACCCAGCGCTGGGCCGCAGACTGCGACGACGATGGGACTGTCAACATTCAAGATATTATATGTATGATCAACATCATCCTTGAGGGGAGTGGGTGCAGATGATGAGAAGAAATAGTCTATCCGTTCTGATTAGATTGTCTATTGTCTACCTCCTATCAATGTCGGAAGCTTTAGCTGGGCAGCAGGTGGTGTTAAGACAAACTGATCTAACAGATAAAAGTATGATCCCACGCCGCATGTTAGATCAAGGTCCAGTGGATACTTTAACATGGAGGACGTTGAAGGACCCCGAGATGAATTTTGTGTCTTTGACCTGGGGCGATACCATCGCCGTCTGGTTTAAACCACTGGCCGCTTGCACTCTGAAGGCGATACGTATCTATGTCATGGACTTTGTGGGAACTATGTACATCGATATCTGGAGTGCCCGGTACGATGGTCACATAGTCACCAAGGACAGCACCGACGCCAATGGCTGGATTGGCACCCACCAAGAAGGCCAATGGGTTCCAGGCTATGTTATGGGCCATTCCCCGCTAGGTGAACATCTCTGGGGCACCTTTCCATTGACTGTAGTTGAGGACAACTCCTGGTCTTGGTTGACGGTGCCAACGGCTCTGCTGGGAGAAGTAGTGCTTAGTGGCGAGCCATTCTTTTTAGGTATGGAGGTTTTCCGAATGGGCGGATTTGGAATAGGGGGTGAGATGCAAGCTATCTTACCCTACCATCTTTTCAAATATTATGCAGGAGATACTGGTCCTGACCAGGCACATAATGGCTGGTTCATCAGGAGTCGATCGGTGTGGGTGGAGGCTGTGGTGGTGTATTACGAGAATACACCACCATTGATAGAGAACATGGACGACCTTAACTTCACTTATAACCCAGGTCCATACACTGTGGAGGCTCAGATTACAGATTGGGATTTCGAAAACCCAGGGCGGGCTGGTGTGGCCTCTGCCTATCTGCACTGGGACATCGAAGGAACCCAGGATAGCGTGGCTATGGCTGGTCCAGGTGAGGGGGACGTGTATACCGGGCAGATACCGGCAGTGAGTCCAGGCGATACGGTTTTCTATTATGTTTCGG
>JBHIER010000384.1:0-3554 GCA_046760705.1 bacterium | reverse complement strand
GATAGGAGGATACCGGAATCTCCTGACTGAATGGGGAGATTCCTCCATTCCGCTCTGCTTCAGCCGCAATGACACTTCATAGCTGAATAGTCACATCGCCTTTGTCATTCAGGCCCCATATTTCTGCAGTTTCAAAGCATTGGCCAAGACCAAAGGCATCACCTGAAGAGCCGGGAACCGGGCCAGACCTCCTTGGACGCACTCCCTTTCGGAAAACCGCTTCACAGAGTCAGGACGGCAATATTTTGAATGGAGCAGAAAGGGGACAGGGTGCCAACTGTGGGCTTTTATCACAGCGGGGGTAGAATGATCACCAGTGACGGCCAGCACGTCCGGCTCTCCCTTGAGCAGATCGGGGAGATACCTGTCCACCTCCTCTATGATCTTAACCTTTCTATCAAAATCGCCGTCCTCTCCGGCAGCGTCTGTCTTCTTCAGGTGCAAGAAGAGGAAAGTAAATTTTTCAAGATGCTGGGCCAGGGTCTTCAACTCATCGCTGATGGTCTCGCCGGTGGACAACACCTCCATGCCTACGAGACGAGCGACACCCCGGTACATGGGATAGACAGCAATCGCGGCTGCATCGAGTTTGTACCGCTCATGCATGGACGGCAAGGGGCTGTATTGGTCAAATCCCCTCAGCAGAACGTAATTGGCCGGAGCGTGCTCCTTTAAGATCTCCGCTGCTTGCCCAATAAACTCGTTGGCCATGCGCGCTGTTTTCTGAGCAGCAGGATTCTGTTCCTCTCCAGCAATGGGGGTGACCTCCCTTGGGGCCAGCCCGGCCTTTTGAGGATCGGAATCGACCACCTGTGCCGATAACCCTTCGCCCCGAAAGACGGCTACTGCCCTGTGCTCCCTGACCGGCCTCACAAAAAGCTCAATTTCCGGCACGGCCATCCCCTGAAGCAGCTTGCATAATCTCTCATTTTCTGCCGTCGGGATGCGTCCGGCTCTGCGGTCAGTAATGGTGCCCTTTTCACTGATAGTGGCAAAATTGATTCGAACGGCTACATCGGAGGGTTGAAGCGCAAACCCGACACCCAATGCTGCCAACACACCGCGGCCCACACTATACTTGAAGGGATCATATCCGAAAAGTGCCAGATGAGCCGGACCACTTCCCGGCGTAATCCCCGGGGCCAGAGGATCCATCAAACCGCAGATCGATCGTTCTGCAAGAGCGTCCAGATGCGGGGTGTCCGCCGCCTCCAGCTCCGTGGGACCGTCAGCCGTCAACGGTGCCCCACCTAAACCGTCGATGAGCAAGAGGACGATCTTCGAGGGTGTCTTCACGGCCAGATCGGTCAGGATATGGTCATATACCATCGGTCGAACTCCGGAGCAAGCGTTACGAATAATGAGCACGCTTTCGCGCTCAAGAACACATTCCCGTACCTCAATGTGTCATGATGAAAAATATTAAAAATTCCAGAGGATAGCAACGAAAATTTAAGAAATAGAGCCACCTGGACCGAACCAAGTGGCAACATTTCCCGGCTTCGAAATCGCTTCCTACTTAGTGTCTGTCGGAAAATTCCCAAATTTGTCATTCCGGCCTGTCTGCCACAGGCAGGCGTGTTTTTATGCCGGAACCTTGTTCCCGCCTGTCATTCCTGCCCCGCATCGAGCCTGACCTCAACTCGATTGGGGGGCGCGGATAAACTCCGGCAGAGCCTGCCCCGTATCCCCGATCGGAGTCGAGGACAAGCTTATTACGGGGAATCTCCTGGTTTGGAGGTAGCATGAGGAGATGCCTGTATACACAGGGACAAGGATTCCGAAGTCGCAGATCCTGAATCAAGTTCAGGACCTGGTTCAGGATGACATTTCCCAGGACCTAGTTCGGAACGACAGGGAAAACAGGTGCTTCCGGACAGACACTACTTAACGAGCTGAACCTCCCGTGGACCCCCGATCACCTCTCCAATTTGGTAGGTCTGCTCGCCCAACTTTTGAAATTGATGCGCCACGTCCTCGGCTCCCCCAGGGTCAACGAAAACTACCATCCCTATGCCCATATTGAACGTCCGGTACATCTCGTGCTCTTCAATCTGCCCCAGCGAACGCACGAGCTCAAATATGGGTGGAACCTCCCAGGTGGAGGGATCAATGCGAACTGAGCAGCCCTCGGGTAGAATGCGCGGGATGTTGTCTAAGAGACCGCCCCCCGTAATATGGGCCAGGCCCCTGATATCGAACCGTTTTAAAACCTCTGAAACGGAAGGAGTATAACATCTGTGCGTTCTCAGCAACTCCGCCCCCAGTGTTGCCCCCAACTCTTCGATGTACGTATCGACAGAGTATCCAGCGATGTCAAAGAGGATTTTTCGCACGAGTGAATAGCCGTTTGTGTGGAGGCCGTTGGATCCCAATCCGAGGAGTCGGTCCCCCATTCGAATCCGGGACCCGTCGATGATCTCCTCCTTCTCCACCACACCAACCATGGCCCCGGCCAGATCGTATTCTCCTGGCCGATAGAAATCTGGCATCTCTGCCGTCTCACCCCCGATGAGAACGCACCCCACCTGCCGGCATCCCTGAGCCAGTCCCTTGACCACCGCCACCATCACATCCGGTATCAGCTTCCCTGTGGCAAAATAGTCGAGAAAGAAGAGGGGTTGCGCCCCTTGCACGAGAATATCGTTCGCACAATGGGATAGGAGGTCAATTCCCACCGTGTCGTGCTTTCCAGCCAAGAAGGCAACTTTCAGTTTTGTCCCCACCCCGTCGATGCTTGAAACCAGCACAGGTTTCCGATACTTATGGACGTCCAAAGAGATGAGTCCACCGAACCCCTCTGTGTCTCCCAAAACAGTGGGGCGGTACGTTGACCTGACCAACTCCTTGACTTGCTTCAGCGCCTCGGTCGCGGTATCGATGTTCACACCGGCCCCTTTATACGTGATACCTGCCATCTCCCCTCTATCCCACGGCTTCCCAGGGCAACTTTCTCATCATCCCATGGATCGGCTCTCTCTTAATATCGATCTCTCCCCTTGAGATCAGCTCCACAAGGGCTTCCACCACTCTGGGATCGTACTGGTCCCCGGAGTCCTTTCTCAATTGTTCTACCGCCTCTTCGATCGTCATGGCGGGACGATACGTCCTCTCGGATGTCATCGCATCAAAGGCATCGGACACCTTGATGATCCGAGCACCCAAAGGAATCTCATCGGCCGATTTACCTGTGGGATACCCCCCGCCGTCGAGCCGTTCATGATGCAATTCTACGTATGGGGTCGCTTCCTTCAGAAATTTCAAATTTTTCAAAATCTCCGCCCCGATGGCCGGATGTCTCTTAATCTCGGCCCATTCTCGCAAATTCAATGGACCTATCTTTCGAATAATCCCATAATCGATGCCGATCTTACCGATATCGTGCAGTTGGCCGGCGTGCCTAATCGTCTGCACCTCCTTGTCCGGCAATTTCAGTTGGCGGGCAATTTTCTCTGCAAATTGCGATACACGCTCGGAGTGGCCATAGGTATAGCGGTCACTGGCATCCTGAGCGGAACAGAGGGCGGCAATGGTGGCCAAATGTTCCTCCTGTA
>JBHIER010000383.1:0-3579 GCA_046760705.1 bacterium | reverse complement strand
CCTGTGTTCTGTGCTCTTTGCTGGGGATGGCGAAGCGGATGGTGGTGAAGGGGTTGAAGGGATTGGGATAGTTCTGCTCCAAGGCATAGCTGCTCGGCACAGGCTTCACCTTCACGGCAGCCTCCCTCACCTCCGCCCCGGCGAAATCGTCGACCAGCTCCGTGAGGGCCAACCGCCCCTGGCCACCGATCTCTCCCCTGGCCACAAAAATCACCTCAGCTATGACTGCCGGGCCACAGACATCCATCTTCTCCCGGTGGAACCCACCCAAAGTGACCACCCCCTGGCGGCTTGATGCCCCATCCAACACCTCCCACTCCCTCGTCACCTCTGTCCTGGAAACCTCCTGAAACTCCAAAAGATCAGCCGGATAGCTCACCTTCAGGCCAAAGGCATCCAACCCCCGGGGGTTCTCCACCCCGATCAACACCCTCACCCTCTGGCCGTGGGTCCCTCCCGTTGTCGTAAGAGTGACACGGTAGATCGGGCGGTCATGAGCTACAAATTTGGCCGCGGGGCACTGGCACTCCTCCTGCCAGTGGCCCAGGATGGACCGCCAAAGGATGCACAGCCCATCGCCGGGGGTGATCCGGCCGTTGCAGTTGACCTCGGCAGCCGGTTCTGAGCACTCGCACTCGCACTCCTCCTGAAATGCTCCCAAGATGTACCGCCAGAAAGCGCACAGCCCATCGCCGGGGGTGATCTGGCCGTCGCAGTTCACGTCGCCCCGGGGGCAGGCACAGGCATCCCCACACCGGGGGTCTTCACCGTACGGCGGGGGCGGACAGTCGCCATCCAAATCGGCCTGGTCCGGGTTGGGCACCCCCCAGCAGTTGTCGCAGACGTCGCCCACGAGGTCATGATCGCCATCGGTCTGATCGGGATTGTACACCGCAGCGCAGTTGTCGATGTCCTCAGGCACCCCATCGCAATCAGAATCCCCGGGTGGTGGGCTGACGGTGACGACGGTCTCACACGTTTGCTCCATCAAAGGGCCGTCCGAGTCGATACTCTGGCCGGTGAAGGTGACGATCGTCTGGCCGACGTTGAAGACGGCGGTGCAACTGGAACCATCTCCAGACCCGGAGGTCGCCCCGCTCAGCGTCCAGCTCATACCCACGAAGGTGCAGTTGGTGGCCGCCTCTGCCGAGACGGTCGTCTCCGCGGTGCAGGTCCCCCAGGAGGCAGTCAGTTCGACCGGTTCGTCGCAGGCCACAACCAGGCTGGCGTCGAAGTCGTCGCACCAGTCCCCGACCCCATCACCGCCGCAATCCTCCTGGCCAGGATTGGCAACTTCAGGGCAGTTGTCGCACCCGTCGCCGACACCGTCGTGGTCCCCGTCTTTCTGCTCCGGGTTGGCCACACCTGGACAGTTGTCCTGGCCGTCGTCGATACCGTCGCCATCGCTGTCCGGGTCGCAGATATCACCCTCTCCGTCTCCGTCCGAGTCCTCCTGATCTGGATTGTAGTCGTCAGGGCAGTTGTCGCACCCGTCGCCGATGGTGTCGCCGTCGCCGTCCTCCTGGTCCGGATTGAACGTCTCCCAGCAGTTATCCTCCCGGTCGAGCACGCCGTCGCCGTCACTGTCGCCCCCGATGACCAGGCATTCAAAAACCAGTTCCCCTTGCCGGCCGCCGAAATCCTGGCCCAGAATCTGCACCTGATAGGGCCCATCCGGCAGGGGACGTGTGTCCCAGGGTATACGCCAGCCGTCATCCTGCTGGGTGGTGTCCTCTCCTATGGGTGTCCAATCGATACCATCGAAATAGGAGGCGGAGACGACCTTGAGATCCTCGGATTCCAACCCGTCGGTTATTACTAAATCGACCACGCCGCTGAACGGGACCGCCGGATCGGGCTCCTTCAAAATGGGCAGAGGGTCGTGGTTGTTGACGTAGACGAAGGTGTAGCTTCGACCCACCAGACCCGCTTCGTCGGCCATCTCCAGTCGGACGTAGTGGAAACCATCCCTCACGTCGTTGGTGTTCCAGTCGCCCTGAAAGCCGTCGGAGGAGTTATTGTCGGTGAAAACATGGCAGTAAGGCTCGTCGTTGAACTCATAGACGTCGCTCCTGTTGACTGAGTCCTGCTTGGAGGAGACAGTGATCATCGACCAGACGGTGCGCCATCCGGAGGGCATCTGGATGTGGCCCCAGCCATTTCTATCAGTTCTCCAGGGAATGCCGCCGGTGCTGTAGCCGGTATTGGGATCGTTGACAGCGGCCCCGGTATAGCCGGTGGACGGATCGGCATCGGCCCCCGCCCCAGCGACGGCGTGACCGTTGTCCAGGTCACTTCCACCCCTGGAGCGGCCTATGAGCAGTATCACCGCCTCCCCCCTCCTGATCTGATCGTTGTACTGCTCCCAGGTCGGGCGGCGAATGGGATCGGAGACGGTGTATCCCCCATCGTTGGAACAACCGAGGCCGCGTCTTTTGAGGAACTTATTGAGGCCGGCCCTGATGTTGTCCTCGGTGGGCGGTCTGCCGATGTCACTGATGAGGGCATTGCGCGCCGCCGCAAGGTCCGTCGAATCGGTCCCCCCGAACAGACTGCCGTCGTCGGCGCTGTTGAGCCGGTTCAGGGCATTGGCCGCGGCAGTGGCGGCACAGGTGGGGCTGTGACCCTGAGTGAGGTTGCCCAGGCCGTTCTGTGAGTGATAAACGTGGGACCCGACGAGGTATTCCATCCTCAGAGAGAGAACGTCATCGTCGTCCGTCTCGACGCTGAATGGATGGACGCCGGAGATCTCCTGCAGATATGCGGGTTGCACCGATCGAGGGATAGGCGGGGTGGGTTCGAAATATATGTCCTGGACAGCAACCCACTCCTGGCCGCTGCTGTCGGTTAGGGTCACCTTCAGGTAATAGACGCCCTCTGCCATGCCGGTCCAGTCGCACCGAAAGTCCCAGCCGAAGAAACCGTCGGTGACAGCCCCGGTGAGAGAGTCGGGCGGCGTGGCCCACACCGTGTCGAGACCGATCGGCCACCAGATGGCGCTGTCTGTTGATGCCTCGGCCCGGGCGGAGACATAATGCGGCTCCTCGACATCGTCCTCGGCCACAATGGTGAAGATCGACTGGCCAACTACAACACGCTCCCAGGTGGGGAAGAAGAGGCAGTCGGAGCTTGAAGGTATGAGAATACGCGGTTCTGAAGAGGGGGCCTGTACCCCTGCCTCCACCAAGAGAAGCCCACCCAGGAAAAGACCGATCGTGCCCAACACAAAGAGATTTTTCAATCCCATGACACACCTCCTCAGGTTAGACCTCGATTAAACGAAGACGGCCTCCTATCTCATCAACAACATCCTCCCTGGAAAGAGAAGCCTGTCTGCACCCAGATCTGTCCGGACCTCCAGCCGATAGAAATGAGACCTCATGCGTCGAGTAGACATCTTGGTTAATAGAAGTTTTCACCCATTAGGTGAAATATTTTAGGAGAAAAGATTTGCAAAAGGCCTCCCTTCATAGAACTTAGCTCGCTTCGCTCGCAGAGTTCTCCAGAGGGTCTGGCCGACCCTCTGGCGCTCCGCGATCCTGCGCTCGCTCGGATCGCTCCGCTGTCACCCTTGAAGGG
>JBHIER010000382.1:0-3588 GCA_046760705.1 bacterium | reverse complement strand
CCATCCAGTATGTGCGCGAGCATGGTGAGGTCTGTCCAGCCAACTGGCAGCCTGGTGAAGATACGATGGTTCCAGACCCGGAAAAGGCCATGGCTTACTTTCAAGCCCACGCATAAGGAGGGTAACAACGCCCATAAAGTCGTAGATGCCGTGTTGTTTACGGGGGGCTGCACTACGATTTCGCTCTCCGCTTTCCGCGGTTCGCGATTGGCGAAATGCGAGGTAGTGTACGGCGGCACCTGTCCCGTTTTGCGGGATGCCCGTCAGAAATACGCTTTTGGTCTTACCAGCAGGCTTGGAATTGCAAGGGAGGGCAGGATGAAGAACGAAGCTTTTTACAATCCCTCGGTCTTCCCTTGCTTTTCCCTGCGATTCCTTTAAGAAGGAGGAGGCCGGTATCGGACTGACTAAGCAGAGAAAAACGATCCTGGAGATTCTGCGCTCGACGAACTCACATCCTACTGCGGACTGGGTTTTATGAGCAGGCCAGGAAAGTGATTCCGAACATCAGCTTGGGCACTGTATATCGAAATTTGAACTTTTTGAGAGAGCAAAATCTGGTGTTAAAATTGGATTATGGTCAGGGCCTCACCAGATTTAACGGTAACCCGCAGAATCATTACCATTTTGTCTGCCTCAGTTGCCAGAGGGTATTTGATATTGAAGAGCCGATCAGATGGGAATTGAATGCTAAAGTGGCTGGTGACACCGGATTTGAGATCTCTCATCACCGGATGGAGTTTTACGGCCGGTGTAAAGAGTGTCAGAAGACTGAGAGGAGGTGATTTGGATGGCTGTCTGGAAATGTGCCAAATGCGGCTGGACCTATGAGGGGCGGTGCAAGCCTGGGAAATGCAAAAACTGCGGCGCGCCGAGACAAGAACTGGAAAAGCAGGAAGCCGAAGTGAAAAAATAAGGGTCCACAAATTAAAGATTTGGGCGAAGGTTCTGAATAAAGAAGATCCTTACGATTAAAGGAGGCGGGAAAAGATGAGTGAAAGATTGCAGGTTTATAAGTGCGAAGTTTGTGGCAATATGGTGGAGGTTTTGCACTCAGGAGCAGGGCAGCTTGTGTGTTGCGGTCAACCGATGAGCCTTCTGGAGGAGAACACGGTCGACGCTGCCCGGGAGAAGCATATTCCCGTAGTGGAAAAGACCGCCAGCGGTGTCAAGGTGAAGGTCGGCAGCGTCGCCCATCCAATGGAGGAGAAGCACTATATCGAGTGGATCGAGACAATAGCTGACGGAAAAGCCTACCGCCAGTTCCTGAGGCCGGGAGAGGCGCCCGAGGCCACGTTCGACATCGACGCGGACCAGGTTACAGCCCGTGAATACTGCAACCTGCACGGTTTGTGGAAGAACTAAACCCCGAGGTGGAGGAGATTATGACCGTCGAGCAAGCGATCAAGACGGCCCTCGGATACGAAACCAAAGTCCGGGATGTTTATGCGGAGGCCGTGGAGCACGCCACCGACCAAGTGGGGAAGCGCATCTTCCAGGTACTGGCCGACGAGGAGCAACAGCACGTGAAATACCTCCAGAACAGACTCGACGAATGGAAGAGAACCGGCATGGTGACCGCTGTGAGCCTGGACACTGGCATTCCATCCCGGGAGACCATCGCGAACGGGGTCAGCAAGCTCAAGGCCCGCATGTCGGATGAGGATCACGGTGGAGAGCTGCAGATGCTCCGGAAGGCCCTCGACGTGGAGATTGAGACCAGCAACTTTTACAAGAAGATGGTCAGTGAGCTGCCGGCCGAGGGACAGCAGATGTTCGCCCGATTCGTAGAGATTGAGGAGGGGCACCTGGCCATTGTCCAGGCCGAGATCGACTACGTGAGTGGCACAGGATTCTGGTTTGACTTCCGTGAATTTGATCTGGAGGCAGCCTAAGGGTGTTCCAATGTTACACCCATAAGGGGCTCATGACAATACGCCCACAAAGGGCTCATGACAATACGCCCATAAAGGGCTACACTACAGTGCTATAGGCGTGTAGTGCAGGGTTTATGCCCGTTGAGGAGGTGACAATGAGAGGAGAATCAAGTGCCGAATGGACGCGCGAGGAATGGGAACAGGCGTGGACCATCCACCTTGGCAGAGCTTATGCCTGTCAGACCTGTGGCACCTTAGTTATGGTCACCAAAGGCGGTATTGGTGTCTTAGAACCCATCTGCTGCGGGCAGGATATGGAGCTGGTTAAGAAACCGGACGAGATCAGAGATTGAGGAGTCAAAAGATGAGGTTGGGTCAAGTTTATCGCTGCCCGGTGTGCGGTGCGGAGCTCACAATCATTCGGCCCGGATCGGGAGACCTGAAACCCAGATGTTGCAATGTGGAGATGGAGTCGGTGAGGGTGAGCAGGGTCTACTATTGTCCGGTATGTGGTGCTGAACTCACGGTGATAAGAGATGGAAAGGGTACACTCCAGCCCAGATGCTGCAACGTGGAGATGGTATTAAAGATTTCTATGCGGCAAGTTAAAAAGGAGCTATGCGAAAGGTTTATCTTGATTCTATGGCCACTACTGCCATCCACCCTGAGGTGGCAGAGGAAATGCTCCCGTGGCTTAAGGAGGGCTTCGGCAATCCTCAGAGCCTGCACAGTTTCGGAGTTGAATCAAAGGAGGCCATCGAAGAGGCCAGAGCCAAAGTTGCTACCCTTATTGGTGGTGCTCCTGGGGAGATATACTTCACCTCCAGCGGCACTGAGGCCAATAATTTCGCTCTCAAGGGATTGACTTTTGCTCACCGGAAGAGAGGTAAGCACATCATCGTCTCCCAAATTGAACATCACTCCATTCTGCACTCAGCCGAATTTCTGGAGACGTTGGGATTTGAGGTTACTTACCTGCCTGTGGATAAATTCGGATTGGTAGATCCTGATGATGTTAAAAAAGTCATGAGAAAAGATACTATCCTCCTTTCAGTCATGCACGCCAATGCCGAGGTCGGCACCATAGAACCCGTGGCCGATGTGGCCCGGTTGGCCAGAGCCAAAGGGGTAGTTGTCCATACTGATGCGGTAGCTTCTGTGGGTTACGTCCCCGTTGACGTGAGAGAGCTGGGCGTAGATGCCTTAAGCCTTGCCGGGCATCAGTTTTATGGCCCGAAAGGGGTCGGGGCCTTGTGGGTCAAAAAAGGTGTCAGGATCGTGCCCTTTATGCACGGAGGAATCCAGGAGGAGGGTAGAAGAGCAGGCACCGAAAATGTGATGGGCATTGTCGGGCTGGGTAAAGCTGCGACCATGGCTGAAAAGGAATTGATCCCCCAAATGTGTGAGGTTAGAACTTTGCGAGATAGATTGATGCAAGAGTTACCCCGGAAGATCGATCGTGTCTATCCCACCGGGCATCCGCATCAGCGCCTGCCCCATCATGCCAGTTTCTGTATAGAGTTTATAGAAGGTGAGTCGATGCTGCTCCATTTGGACACGGTGGGTGTGTCCGCCTCCAGTGGTTCAGCCTGCACCTCCCGAGCGCTCAAGGCCTCTCATGTTCTTTCGGCCATGGGGATCTCGGCTGAATTGGCCCAGGGTTCCTTGGTCTTCGGTCTGGGCATCCAGAACACTGAGGAAGAGATCGATT
>JBHIER010000381.1:0-3599 GCA_046760705.1 bacterium | reverse complement strand
AAAGACGTCATGTTCTACAATCTCCTGGCTTGAACACTTTGGTGAAATTGCGTATTATAGTTATAAAAGATTCCTGATTTTGCCTTTGGGTTATCTGATGTGATAGACAGATTCACAGCGAATCTGGTTTTCCTTATCACCCTAAATAGCTTGAGAAGTCTCCCCCTTTATGCAGAACAGTGGCATGAGACCACCTGGGCCGATTTTCACGGAGGTGCGGACTCTGCCATTGTCATCACCGATGCAGAGGGCGGCGAGTTGCGGTTGGTCGGCTTAAGAAATGTTGTACCAGATTTCAGCGCCTTGGATTACGAACCTGAGTGGTACGGTGGAGGTTTGCTCGTGGACGGTGCTTCACCTGATTCCACGGCTTTGATCTTTGCAGGGAGCACCGATGATCCCAAAGTGGGAGGGAGGCACCTGCGGTGGTTTAATGATAGGGGGATTCCCCTGTCGCAAAGTTTGCTTCTGGATACAAAAGTGATAGTTGGGCAGGGAGCCGTTGACGGGCAGGGACGGATTCTCTTGTTCAGGTTTGAAAGCGATACTTTATATTTTGTGCGCTACTCCCCCACCGGGGAAAAGCTCCAAGCTATTCAGGTTTCTATCGGTGGCCGTGCTCCTCACGTGGCAACCAATAATTCCGGTCAATCTGTCGTGTCGTGGGTTAAGGGAGGGGAGCTTTGGGCCCAGCTTTTTGACCCTGACGGTGCCGAAGCTGGGGGCCCGTTTCCGGTGTCAAATTCGGCTGAAAGTGGCGGGCGTGTTGCCATGAACAGGGAAGGTCAATTCGTCGTAACCTGGAGAACAGGGAATTCTGACCTTCGCGGTAGGATATATGATCCTTCTGCAAATCCTCTGGGTGAATCATTCATGATCAATGATTCCAGCGGGAACTGTTGTTACAATCATACGCTTGCTTCGAACTCGGAAGGGCGTTTCGTCGTGATCTGGCACCAAGACCCACCTGTCAACATGAAGGGACAGTTGTTTGATTGGAGCGGGTGGAAAGTCGGTCAGAATTTCCAGATTCTCGACGCTGACAGTTTGTTTATCATGCGTGGAATAGCGGCTGTGGACGACCAGGGGAATTTCCTGGTTGTCTGGGAGGATGATCGAATTGAAGGCTCGGCGCCATCGCCTTACGAAGAGAGTCTCTACGATATTTTCGGGCAATATTACAACTCAAAAGGAGAGCCCATCGGCCCCAATGTCAAGTTAAACCATTACGAAGAAGAGATCTACGACTACAGTAGCTATGTACGCGTGACTTCGACCGCCCCCGGACGGTTCCTGCTTTTTCGTTACGATACAGACCTGCTTCCAAGGTGCTGCCACACGGATCTTGTGGGGGTCGGCTGGTCGTATGAGGAATCAGTACTGGGGACCTATACGTCGCGGGTACACAAATTTGAGCGTTCTTCAGGAATTACCCGGGTTACATGGAAGAGTACCGAGCCACCCGGAACAAGGATCCAGGTCTGGGTTCGGGCATCGTGGGAACGGTTCAGCATGACGGATACGGAACCTCCGTGGCAGGAGGTCATTAATGGGCAGGCCAGCGGATTACCCCAGGGAGATTATGCTCAATATCGGGTCCGGATGGATTCCGATACTCTGGGTGTCACTCCCGTGTTTGAAAGTATCACATTGGCAGATACGTCCACCGTTTCCACTCAACCAGATTTGGTGCGGCTTCCAGAGACCCCCCGGCTGCTGGCCAATTACCCGAATCCATTCAATCCCACTACCACTATAGAGTTCTCTCTGCCTCAAGCAGGACTGGTCACAATTACCATTATTGACTTACTGGGAAGGGAAGTGGAGACGCTCCTGAGGGGGCCCATGGGCGCCGGCCACCACCAAGTCCAATGGAACGCCACCAGCATCCCCTCCGGAGTTTATTTCGTCAGAATGCAGGCTGGCGATTTCACTCAAACCAAGAAGGTGACGGTGTTGAGGTGAAGGATAGACGAAAGGGTGAATTGTCTGATGATTCCGTTTGGGTTGACAACTGAAACTTGACCGGTGGACAAGGCGTCAGCCGAAACTGCAACATGGTGATTTTGAGATGAAACAAAGACATCTCCTTCATTTTTGTCTGTTTATGATGTTGATGGGGGAAAGATTCTTGTTCTCTTCTCAATCAGGATATTATTTAGACGAAACGGAAAGCCGATTGCCTGAAAATCTGCAATTCAGTGGGCAGGCGACAATGGGCGATGTGGATCTGGATGGGGATTTGGATATTGTTGTAGCAAATTCTTACAGCTTGACACTTTCTAGTCTCAACCGCCTGTTGATCAATGACGGGGTTGGCTATTTCACAGATGAAACGGAAAGTCGATTTCCATTCTGGGAAGATAATAGCGGAGATGTTGCCCTACTGGACATAGATGGCGATGGAGATTTGGATTATATGGCAGGCAATACGTTAGGCAATGGTGCGCCCGATGGAAAGAATCGCTTGTACTTAAACGATGGCACAGGGCATTTTGAAGATGTTTCCTCAGAACGAATCCCTCAAAATAATGAGGGAACAGTAGTAATAGCGTTTGCAGATGTGGATGGCGATTCAGATTTGGATGTATTTTGGGCGAGCTACCTTGGCACTCGGTTGCTAATGAACGATGGTCAAGGATATTTTGCAGATTCCTCCTCAACTCACCTAAGACCGGATACGTTGGGAGGCGGAGATGCCGTGTTTGGTGATGTGGATTCAGATGGAGATGTGGATTTACTGATAGCTGCTTTTGATTCCTTCGATAATCGACCGAATTATCTATACATCAATGATGGCACAGGTCATTTTACAGAAGAAGGCGCATTACGATTACCCGAAATCAAGGATGGTTCTTCAAGTACCATAGCTTGCACCTTCGGGGATATCGACGGTGATGGTGACTTGGATATTTTGTTTGCCAATGTTCTAACATTGGTTCTACTGCTCAACGACGGTTCGGGGTATTATGCCCATGTCTCGAACAAACGGTTACCGGAAAACGAGAATGTCCACGCTTGGGATGCAGAATTCTTGGATGCCGATTTGGATGGAGATTTGGACATTTTTGTTTCAGCAAGCAGTGGTAGTGCTGGAGGGGAGCAGAATCTACTGTACCTAAATATTGGCTCAGCCTCGGGCAGTTTTACAGACGCAACAGAGAGTTGGCTTCCCCAGCAGACCGAAAGCAGTAACGGCATAGCCTTAGGCGATGTAGATGGGGATAAAGATATAGACATATTCCTGGCCTGCGATGGATACTTGCAGAACCATCTCTTCATAAACTACCTTAAATCTGTGGCTGTCGAGGAAACCATACCTGACATTCCCGTAGAACTTTCCTTGTTACAGAACTACCCGAATCCATTTAACAGTCGGACAAGAATTGGCTATGAAGTAGCCAATCAAGAAAGTAGGATAACGCTATCAGTTTATAGTCTCCTTGGGCAGGAGGTAGTCAGATTAGTTGACAACACACAAGAGCCAGGGGCATATGAAGTGTTCTGGGACGGGAAAAACAAATCGGGCGAAGAAGTGAGCAGTGGTGTCTATATTTATGCGTTATATGCTCCAGGTACGGGGAAGAAGAAACAATCTG
>JBHIER010000380.1:0-3607 GCA_046760705.1 bacterium | reverse complement strand
TTATGCCAATGGGAACCAACTCGTTGACGACCACAGGCAGAACCGTTTCCGGATCACTGATGACTCTCCGGGTTGCACCGAGAGCAACTCCCATCAGTGCTATCGAGGCGATAAACGGCCAGCGAAAGGAGAGAAGAAAGGTCCAGAAGAGGGAGAGAAGCCCGGCTTCCCGATCGCTTCGTGCGGCGAAATAGCGCTGGATCATGTAGCCGCTCGTTCCCCCACTTCCCTCAATTGTAACTTTGATTAAGTAAAAAAGGATGGCGATCCCAAAGAGATTATAGATGGAGTAGGAAGAATCGGCCGGCATATTCAACTTCCATTGCGGGATGACGTTCGTCCACGCCTCCTATGTCGTCTGGATGGCCTGAAAGGTTCCGTCCCTCATGGGTACTGAAATCGAGAACACGTCTGGGAGGCCAAACTTCGTCAGGGCCATCATACAGATGTACAGGATGGTACCAAAAATGAGAATCCCCTGAAAAACATCTGTCCACACAACGCCGTAAAGACCACTGGCCACGGTGTAGATCATGGCCAGGGTGATCATGAGCGTGGCAGTCCAGAACTGGGAGGGTAGACCGAGAAAAGAGGGAATACCGAGAAACTCTGCGACAAACTTTCCTGAACCGATAGCAAAATAGGTGATCATGGCGATGGTCACGACGATGACGGAGATGGCGGCGATGAGACGGGCCGCATCCCCCTCTCTCTCCTTGCCGAAGCGGAAGCGCATCCACTCGGCTAAGGTCATCACCTGGGCCCGACGGTTCCATTTCCCCATAAAGATCATCAGAAAGGCCATGATGAGGGTCACACCCCCGCGGATTTCGATGAAGAAGCCCATCGCTCCGAGGGCGAAGATCCACGCCGTATTGATCATTGTGCCGCTCACATCCAGGTTAGAAGCCATACCGGAAGCGCCCAAAACCCACCAGGGCAGCCTTCGGTTGCCCAGAAAATAGGAGTCGATCCCCACCGAGGCCCGCCTTCTGAGAACCAAGCCGATGATGACGATCCCACTCAAGTAGAATGCGACAATAACATAATCTATCCAGGCCACGATTCTTCCTCAGGACAGATGTTCATAAACACGGCGACGTAAGGTAATCATATACACAATGCCGTTACTCAATCTGTAGACAATGGTAGGATAACACGGCGAGGAGCCCCACGTTTTATCATGGTCCAATGAATCAATCTCTGCCCTCCTTTGTCTCTGGGAGGAGCTCAGTGTCTTCGCACGGGATAAACTCCATGACGAATCAACCCCTTGATGTTAGGGAGATTGCTTCGCGGAACCCCTCCCAACCCTAGCCCCGGGGCTCGCAATGACAACTTACTCTCACTGCTTTTGCTCCCAAGCACTTCTGAGTTTCTTCTCCAAAAAATCTTTCATTAAGAGACTGCGTGTATTTTGGGGTACGCCGGGATTTGCCAGTTTACTCGCTGCCTCTGATTCAAGGTTCATCTCAGGCAGTGGTAATGCCAGGGTTTGATTTGGTAATAAGAACAACTCACTATCGCCGAACACAATCGGAAGGGTGCCCATGAGATCGGCAGCAGCAATGTGCATCTTCCCTCCGTCAAGATCATACATAAGCTGTATCTGGCCGAGCTTTGTTCGCAGGACAAATTGAATGTTGCCATAACAGGTGATCACTGCTGAGGGCATAAAGCGCAGGCCATACTTGTCAAACAACGGATAAACACCCAGGAAATCCTGATAGAAATTGCGCAGATACTCCGCCAAGCTCCAGGCCTGGGTGAAAGTACCGCTCAGCTCTGGATCGCTCTGGCCAGGCTTCGGAGCCGCATCGATGAGCTCGGCCATGGTACCGACAGCACCTTGGTTAAGAATCTGCTCGGTCAGCGCGTCAAACAATATGTGAGGCACAAAGGTACGACCGTGGCGACAAAAGGCCGTGATGACCGGGCCGCTCAGCCAGGTCCAGACGATGCCGTTGTGATAGGCACCATCGAAGTGGTAATTGGGGTGGTGATGATACGGGTGAAAATCGACATCCTCTTTCCACAGCGATCCGACACCAAAAGGATAGACCAAACGTTGGGCAAAGAGGTCCAAATCCAAACGGCCGAGGGCGCCGTTCAAACGAGAGTAAGGACTCTCTTCTGCAAAGGGCTCCGAGAATGGAACAGTCAAGCAAAATATCTGATTGGGACGGCATTGATGGTCCGGATTGCCATCGGGATTGAGATGGTCGTAGATGCCGGAACCGTCAGGCATGACGAAGCGAGTGAAAAAATTCCGGCCAATCTTATCTGCCAGGCTGAGCCACTCGTCTATACAGCCGGTCTCATCGTTGAGCAGCTCGGCCAGTTTCGCCCCGGCAATAAGTTGCGTGTACCACAGCGCCTGGATATCGCAAGCACGATCGGCTCGCGACGACCAAGGAATAGTTCCTTCGATCTTGGCGTCCATCCAGGTATCGGCCCCATCGTGCTTCAGGAAGCCATTCGAATCGAGCCGGTATTGTATCGTCCCTTCGATGGATCGCTTGACCACCGGATATATTTCCCTGGCGAACGTGGTATCTGCCGAATAGAGAACATATTCGTAAGTTTCTCTGACGAACCATGGTGTGCCGTCGGCTGTATTATAGATAACTTCGTCTGGACGTATTCGATTTGGAATGCGTCCATAGAGAGAATCGGCCCCATCCGTCAACTGGTACGAACCGAAACCACGCAGAATCTCTCTGGCCGTCTCAAACTGGCCGGTAACTAACAAAGCCCCGGGTAATGAGATGAAGGTATCGCGACCCCAATAGTCATTAAACCAGGGCAGTCCGGCAAAGATCCCCCTTTTGCCCTGGTTCATGACGAGTGCGTCCGCCGAAACCTTGGCCCAGGAGAGAGCTTTATTGAGGTCTTCGTCGTCGGTATGAACGTAGGTCCGGAGCAGGAGCTCTTCGAGGCGCTCTCTCTTTCGTCCAACAGAGGGGTCAGGCGATTCGTGGGTCTCTTTGATCAGACCGGCAACAGCCTCCCGGTCATGATCGGCGGCAAAAAGGATGTCCGTTTTCCCACTCGAGACAACCGAGAGGCTGCCCAACACCAGTTTCTCCTCAGGAACATGCGCTGGCACACCAGACTGAAATGCCCCTTTCCTCCCAATTGAAATGCCCAGCCACCGCGGCATACCCGGTTCATCGGGTAGTGCACGCCAGTCATCCCTGGTGACAAAAAGGATGGCCTGTTCCTTGTCCCAGTCTGTCTTGAAATCGGCAGGACCATCGGGAAAGACCGGGCACAGTTCAAGCTTGCGGCCTCCCTTGACCTGGACAAGTAGCACTGTTCTATCATCCAGAAGCGTTACCGTCTCGGATATCTGACCGTACTTTCTGACCAACTGGTGGAAATAGACTTCTGTTTTAGCTTGTGACCGAGGCAGAAGTCGGCCTTCAACAGAGAGATAATAGTCGTCAAAGAGCTTCTGCCTGTGAGCGGTCAAGCCTTGAAAGAGACGGTCACTATAGTCGTTCGTATATCCATAATAGAAAGCCGATTGTTTGTTGGTGTAAGAGAATTCCCGATTTTGCTCTGGTGGGACCTTTATCCTCATAGCATCTGTGAGTTCATGACC
>JBHIER010000379.1:0-3653 GCA_046760705.1 bacterium | reverse complement strand
GGAGTTTACCTCACGGAGCGGGCATCGTAACCCTAACCGAAAAACGTTTTTGGTTGCGGCTTTGCCGCGCTAAGACATTTATGTTTAATTTATTGGGCTCCGAGCCGGGCTGAGTATGAACATGAGTACTAAGACTACGGATGTATGGATGAAGAGGCTTTCAGAATACCGGCTGCCGTTCAAATATGATACTTCGTACGCATACGGAGTCGGTCGAATTCGCGCCCTGGAGACCCGGTTGCTGACTCGGCAGGAGATGGCTCGCCTGGTTGCGGCCGAGGGGGTGGAGGCCCTTTACCGCTTACTGGCTGAGACCGATTACGGCCAGACCCTCACCCCGGCCGCCGATCCCGACCGCTTTGAGGAACTGCTCAATGCGCACCTGGCCTCGGCCCTCGACCTGGCCGTTCGGCTGTCGAAAGATCCCGAAGTGACAGGCCTGTTGAAGAGTCGATACGACTATGATAATTTGAAAGTTCTGCTGAAAGCCAAGCTCTTAGGCCAGGATTTGGATCATGCCCTTTCAAACCTCGGGCAGGTTGAGCTGGGCGCGCTGGCAAGGGCGGTGGAAGGGGAGGGGCTCGGTGATATCCCTGGGCAGCTCCGCCGGGCTATCCGAGCCGTCGAAGAGCTTCCCCTTGAAGGGATCGACCCGCAGGAGCTGGATGTGATTGTGGACCGAGAGATGTTCTCCTTTCTCCTCTCGGTACTGAAAAGATCGAGGATTCCCTTCCTCTGGGGGTGGTTGGAGCGGGAGATCGATCTGGTCAACATCAGGACATTTTTGCGGCTGCGGTGGACCCAGCAGAGATCCGAGCTGTTGAGGCAGGGCCTGTGCGAGGGCGGGTCGCTGGCGGTCGAGTTTTATCGGGCCCTTCAGGATGAACCGCTGGAGGGACTGGCCCAGCGGTTTGGATCGACGAGATACGCCAGACTGGTCGATGAGGGAATTTCGGCCCTTCAGAGCAGAGGCTCCTTTGGCCGCCTGGAACAACTGTGCGACGGGTTCCTCATTTCATATCTGCGCCGGGCGAGATACGCCACCTTCGGCGTTGAGCCGCTGGTGGCCTACGTGCTGACCGTGGAGTTCGAAATAAAGGCGGTCCGGGCCGTCGTTGTCTCCAAATGGAACCGCATTCCGCCAGAATCGATACGGGAGCGATTGCCGAGTGTCTACGTCTAATATCGCCATTATTGGTGATCGGGATTCGATCTCCTGTTTTCGTGCCGTGGGGGTGGACATCTTTCCGGCCGAAGGGCCCGAAGAGGTGAAGGCCGCCTTTGAACAGGTGTACAAACAAGAGTATGCCATCATCTTTGTGACCGAACAGTCGGCCGTGCACATTGAAGAGAGACTCCGGGAGATTGCCTGGCAACCCCTGCCCAGTGCGGTTCTCATCCCCAACAATCGGGGCAGTCTGGGGTTGGGTCAAAGGGTCGTGCGAGATGTGGTGAAGAGAGCCGTGGGTGCGGATATTATGAAGTGAGGCACACAAATGGGGAATGTCAAAATCCAAAATCCAAAATCCAAAATCCAAAACTTGTCCTCCGGAAAAGCGAGGGATCCAAAATCCAAAATCCAAAATCCAAAATCCAAAACTTCCGAGCCTCTGTGGCTGTTGCATTTTCTGGGATCATCAATATGCGAGTTTCCATACCGAAGAAACGATAGGTCGAAGACCCGTGGAATTGTTATTCTGCTAATAATGGAGTGAAGACTCAATGAAGACAGGCACCATAGTCAAGGTTTCGGGTCCGTTAGTGGTGGCCGAGGGTATGGATGAGGCCAAGATGTACGATGTGGTTCGCGTCAGTGACAGGAGGCTCATCGGTGAGGTGATTGAGTTGAGGGGTGACAGGGCCTCCATTCAGGTTTACGAAGAGACAGGGGGGTTGGGGCCGGGTGAGCCGGTCTATTGCACCGGCATGCCGCTGTCGGTGGAGTTGGGCCCAGGCCTGGTGGAGTCGATTTACGACGGCATCCAGCGGCCCCTGGACATCATCCGCGACCGCGTCGGCAGCTACATCACCCGCGGTATCGACGTGCCCGGCCTGGACAGGGAGAAGAAGTGGCTCTTTCAACCTCAGGCCGAGAAGGGGGATGCGGTGACGGCTGGTGACGTACTGGGCATCGTAAATGAGACGAGCATGTGCGTGCACAAGATCATGGTCCCCCCGGGCATTGAAGGCCGGATCGTTCACATCCGGGAGGGCGAGTTCACCGTTGAGGAGACGGTGGCCAAGATTGAGACAGCAGATGGGGTCAAGGAGGTGGCCATGATGCAGCGCTGGCCTGTCAGAAAACCGAGGCCGCATAAGGAGAAGCTTGTCCCCTTCATGCCTTTGATCACCGGGCAGCGGGTTTTGGACACTTTCTTTCCGGTGGGCAAAGGGGGGACGGCTTGCGTGCCCGGCCCCTTCGGCAGCGGCAAGACGGTCATCCAGCACCTGCTGGCCAAATGGGCCGACGCCGATATCATCGTCTACATCGGCTGCGGGGAGCGGGGCAACGAGATGGCCAGCGTGCTCTTAGAATTTCCCGCCTTAGAGGATCCGCGCACCGGTGAGCCCTTGATGAAGCGGACAGTGCTGGTGGCCAATACCTCCAACATGCCTGTGGCCGCCCGAGAAGCTTCGGTCTACACCGGCATCACCATGGCCGAGTATTTCAGGGACATGGGCTATTCGGTGGCTGTGATGGCTGACTCCACATCCCGCTGGGCGGAGGCTATGCGCGAGATCTCCGGCCGGCTGGAGGAGATGCCCGGCGAAGAAGGGTATCCCGCCTACCTGGGCAGACGGGTGGCGGAGTTCTACGAACGGGCCGGACGCATCATCTGCCAGGGCAGCACCAACCGGGAAGGGGCCCTGACCATCGTCGGAGCCGTCTCACCACCCGGGGGAGACCTCTCAGATCCGGTGGTTCAGGCCACCCTGAGAGTGGTCAAGGTCTTCTGGAGCTTAGAAGACATTCTGGCCTATCGGAGACACTTTCCGGCCATCTCCTGGCTCAACAGTTACTCCCTCTATTACGAGAATATCGATGACTACTATGTCAAAGAGGTCGGCGATGACTTCGTGGCGATGCGATCCGAAGCCCTAAAACTCCTCCAGCAGGAGGCTGATCTGGAGGAGATCGTCCGGTTGGTGGGAGTCGATGCCCTCTCCCAGGACGACCGCCTCATCCTCGAGACCGCCCGCTCACTGCGGGAAGATTTTCTGCACCAGAACGCCTTCCATGAGGTGGACACTTACGCTTCGATGGAAAAGCAGTACAAGATGCTCAAGCTCATTCTGAATATGCACAAACAGTCTCAGGAGGCACTGGAGAGAGAGGTGACGGTTGAACGCCTCTCAGAACTGCCGGTGAGGGAGGAGATCGCCCGGGCCAGATATACCCTGGAGCAGGAGTTGACCAAAATAGACGAAATTGGAAAAGATGTCGAAGAGCAGGTGGGGTCGTTGATGAAATGAGGCAGGCGAGAGGATTCGTCGAACGGTTGCGGTTGCGTTGCTGGATTCGGTTGCGTCAGACGGTTGAGTCACAGGAGGGCAAGCGCAACCGAAAACGAGTGACGATTCGAGCTGCGCAACCGTGTAACGAGCAACGCGATTCGTTTATCGGTTGGGCTGCTGGAAACGGTTGCGTCAGA
>JBHIER010000378.1:0-3657 GCA_046760705.1 bacterium | reverse complement strand
GATGTTTTTGGTATTAAGGCACATAGTGGAATTGGAAGGTCCGCAATTCGAAATCCCTGGCCCAGTCCGCACCAGGGCGGGCCGCACTCCGAATTCCTTTATACCCGTAGATGTGAGGCCAATCTGGAGTGAAATGATTCATCATTTCAGGGGTTTTCGACAGACATTAAAAAGGATTGACAAAGGAGGCGGAAAGAGTTATTATTGGTAGGAAGTGATTCATCGTAAGTTCCCTAGACGGAGGTGTAACATGGCCCGAACGGTTGAAGTCGTATACGAAGATAATGTATTAAAACCTCTTATGCCCATAGAAGGGCTTCGGGAGCATGAAAGGGTAATGGTGATCCTTTGTCCTCATCCTGATAAGGAAGGCCTCCGTGAGTTGGTTGGGACGCTGACCCAGGAAGAGGCAGAGGCGATGCAGAAACTTATTGACGAGGAGTTTGAGAAAATTGAAGGTGAATGGTCGACTGACTGTCGATACTAATGCCGTGATCGCTTACAGACAAGGCATTTTAATGCAGTCTGTACACTGATAGAGGGGGCGGAAACACTCTTTTTGCCGGTTATCGTTCTGGGTGAACTACTTTATGGTGCAGCCAATAGTCCTCAACCTCAGAAAAATGAGAAGGCTGTACGCAAATCCTTGGCACATTCTTCCCTCGTGCCTATAGATGAGACTATCGC
Source organism: bacterium (assembly GCA_046760705.1). GTDB lineage: Bacteria > JBHIER01 > JBHIER01. The sequence continues at coordinate 2,970 of JBHIER010000378.1, read as the reverse complement.
TGTCCGCTACGCTGCCATTCGCCTGGAACTCAAAAAGGTAGGCTATCCCATTCCAGAAAACGACCTCTGGATTGCAGCGCAAACAGTGGAAGAAATATTTGAACGGGCCAGAAAGCATTGGAAAGGATAAGTAGATATCGGCAACGGCAGATAGAGCGGGATTTGGATCCCGATGCATCGGAGTCCGCCACCGGCCGCAGCCCGGAAACCGACTCAGCAACGATGAATCGTTATGCTCCACATTTCTATTTTTTGTATTTATTAAATTGGATCGACAAGCTAATCCGGAGTGAAATGATTCATCATTTCAGGGTTTTTCGACGGGCTACAAAAAAGCCTTAACAAAGGAGACGAAAAGTGTTATTATTCCTCTGTGAGTTGGGTGGGACGCTTACCAGTTGACAGAAGCTGGGAGAAGGTCAGAGACGAGGGAAATGGTTCTGTTTCAATGAGGTGATTTGGGAGGTGACATAATTATGCAAACTGAAAGAGCACGGAATCAACAGGCCTATCAAGCCCTGAAAGGTGAGCTGGAGAAAAAGTATCGTGGGAGATTTGTCGCTATTGCGCGCGGAAAGATTGTGGCAGATGGCTTCTCCTTTGAGGAAGTCATTAAAAAGGCAGAGGAGGTCGCGCCTGAAGTTTCCCAGAGAATTGTTCTCAAGGTGGGTGAGGAATATCCTCAAACTGTAACGGTGGGAGGCCCAATTGTCAAATCGTAAGTAAAACGAATCAAAATATTGCTGGCACTATGTCAATTCTGTACCTTGTGTGAGCGTAATCTTCATCAGCTTTGGAATCTCCGAGGTTAAAAACCTGCAGGTTGACACAGGATTTTCAGGATGGTTTCTTATAGATTGGGAAACATACAAACGGTTAGAGCTAAAACGTGCTGAGTTGCCTAAGGAATTCTGGCCAGAAGCGAAGGGATTTGGCGGCGGTCGTAAGCTGAGAGGAGGTTATCTGGAAGTGAAAATTCCTGAATTAGACTTCAGCGACGCTCATATAGCATATTCTGCACCTGGGCTTGGGAGGGAATGGAATTTGGTTGGTTTGAGATTCTTAGACCAATTCAAGTGGAGCGGCAACGGGGAAGTGTTCTGTCTTCGAGGTAAAAAAGAGGGGTTCGCATGAAATTTCTTAAATCGGAAGCTCCGCTTTCGGAACGCTAATAAAACGCAAATCAATGGTGCTTTATCGTGTTTCTTTCAAGAATATCCGTTAGAAAACCGGTCATGATGACCATGGTGATTATGGCCTTTGTGGTCATCGGTCTGTTCTCTTTTTCCAGACTGGCCATCGACCTTTTTCCGCCCATCGAATTTCCGTATGTGTCTGTAATGATTGTCTATCCCGGGGCCGGTCCGGAGGAGACTGAGACGCTCATCAGCGAACCTGTTGAGGAGGCGGTGAGCTCAATCAACGGAGTAAAAAACGTCTGGTCGATCTCCCAGGAGGGGCTGTCCACAGTGATGGTCGAGTTTCAGATGGGCAAGGACGTCGATTTTGCTGCGCTGGACGTGAAGGACAAGGTGGATGCTATTCGGGCCGATCTGCCCGAGGAGGCCAAAACTCCGACCATCTTCAAATTTGATATTCAAGCTCTGCCGATCATGGATTTGGCCGTCTTCGGTCCCCGGGCTCTGAGCGAGGTCTACCAACTGGCCAAGGAGACGATCAAGGATGAGCTGGCTAAAATCGATGGCCTGGCCTCCATCTCTGTCATTGGCGGTCGAGAGAGAGAAATACTCATCGCCGTTGACCGAGAAAGGCTGAAGGCCTACGATCTGTCGATACTCGATATCGTCCAGGCTCTGGCCTTGAGAAATCTCAATATTCCCAGCGGCCGCATCACTGAAGACCGGTACGAATATGCGGTCAGATTAGCCGGAAAGTTTGAGTCCGTAGACGATATCCGGAACATCAGGATGGCCACTGAAGACGGCCAGGTGAACCTGACCGACCTGGCTCAGGTCATCGATACCTTTGCCGAGCAGCGGGAGCTGGCCCGGTTCAACGGACAGTCCAGTGTGGGCTTGAGCCTGCAAAAACGGGCCGATGCCAACACGGTCAAAGTGGCCAGGGAAGTGAAAAGGACGATTGCCGCATTAGGAAACAGGTTGCCTTCAGACGTCAAGATCGACATCGCTCGCGACCGGTCCGACTTCATCCGACATTCGGTCAACGACGTGCTGACCAACATGCTCATCGGGATTTTGCTAACTGCTGTCGTGCTCTATCTGTTTTTGCACTCGTGGAAGGAGATGCTCATCGCGGCCGTGGCCATGCCCACCTCCATCATTGCCACCTTCTCTCTTATCTATTTCGCCGGCTTTACCTTAAACATGATGTCCTTGATGGGACTGGCCATCTCGGTCGGAATATTGGTGGCCAACGCCATCGTGGTTTTGGAAAACATCCACAGGTTCAGAGGCAGAGAGAAGGATCCGAAGGTAGCGGCCGATAGGGGAACTACGGAGATAGCCCTGGCCGTGATGGCTGCTACTCTGACCAATGTGGTGGTCTTTCTACCCATCGCCTTCATGTCCGGTATTGTGGGCCAGTTTTTCAAACAGTTCGGCATCACCGTCACCTTTGCCACCCTCTTTTCTTTAGTCGTCTCATTTACCTTGACGCCTATGCTGGCTTCAAAACTGCTGAAAAGAGCCGAAGCAGAAGAGAGGAGATCGCTTCGGAAGCGATTTTTCGACGGCTGGGATAGGTACTATGATCGTCTGGCACAGGGGTACAAGGGCGGGCTCAACTGGGCTCTGGGCCACAGGGCAATCATCGTCCTCCTCTGTCTGGCCGTTTTTATTGGCAGTCTGGCTCTCGTTCCCTTTATCGGTTCGGAGTTCTTTCCCCGGACTGACCAGGGGTTGGTCAGTGTGATGATCGAGATGCCGGCCGGGTTCAATCTGAAGCAGACGGACGAGGTGGCATCTGAAATCGAGCGGGAACTGGCCAGAC
>JBHIER010000377.1:0-3676 GCA_046760705.1 bacterium | reverse complement strand
CAGCAGAGGATCTCCACACCATCCTGGTCAGCTAAATAGTCGCTCCCCTTGACGGTGTCGAAGGCGTGGCGTTGGCACGTGTCGTCCTCTCCACCGGGTCCATGACCCAGAGCCGCATTGATGCCCCCTTGAGCAGCCACTGAATGGGATCGCACAGGATGGACTTTTGAAATGAGGGCCACCTTCAGCCGCCTCTCCAACTGACAGGCATCGGCGGCTTCAATGGCCGCCCTGAGGCCGGCCAGACCACCCCCGACCACTATGACATCATAGGCAAACATGCTTCTACGTGAGATAGACGAAATAGAGGGAGCCGAGGAAGAGGGCCAGAGCTGCGGTGCTAAAACTCCAGAAGAGAGCCCGTTCCCGCCTCACCCCCATATCGATCAGCACCGTCCGCACGCCGTAAAGAGCGTGAAAGGAGAAGAAGAAAAGAATGGCAACATCGATAATGCTGCTGGTGTGCCACCCGGCCATATCTGCTGCCCCAACGTCCCCAGTCAGGGCATACCCGGAGACGATCTTGACACCAATGAGCGCTATCAGAGCCAACCCACTGATACGATGAAATAACCATATGAACATACAGTTCTACTCTAAAAGTGTGGTGAGTCAAAAAGCAGGTCTCAAAAGAAATAAGGGACGAACTTTCAGGGTCAAGAGGTCCCCAAACCGATGCAGTCGGAATGGGGACCTTCCATCATTTTCAATGCACTCTTGAGCCTTTTCCTGTCTGTAAAGATTATCTTGTCTCTCCTCCACCCCTCAGCTCCTGGGCCATCTGTTTGATCTCGGTCAGATCCGCTCTCATTTCGGCCCAGCCGTACCAGAAGGCGTAGTCGGGATTGGCGTGAAACGCCCCCTGAAAGGTGCGCATGCGGTGCTTGAGGAACATTTTATGCAGCCGCAGCTCAATGGGCGTGCCGGCCTCGTGAAAGGTCAGCAGATCCGGATAGGTATAGCTGTAATCTTCCGGCTTCGGGATGATACCATCCTGGTAGAGACCGGCCACGGTTTGAATCGCCTCGGCCATGAGCCGGTCGGCTTGACGGATGATCTGATCACCCTTCTCCAACTCCCCTTTAGCAAAAGGTTCGGAATGGCATCGGGAGCAGATGGTTAGAGTTCTATCCCGTTCTCTCTGCCAGTCTTCCTGGCTCAGGCGGGCCACATCAGCCGCCTTGACCACATCGAGACGGCCCGTGGGATTGCCCTCCGGATCCAACACGCCCAGACCTTTCAGGACCGTCGCCCGATCTTCAGCCCACTGAGGATCTTCCGGCATGGGCAGCCGCACGGCCAGAAATCCCCAGGCAGTCCGAACCTCGTGGTCCCCATCGGGCATGTGACAGGTCTGGCAGGATGGGGCCGCCGCTTCCTCTGGCAGGACGCCGGCTCGCTTGAGCGTATATCTCACGCCGTGCTTGGATTGAGACCACATCTCCCACTGGGGATGGTCAAACCCCATGTGACAGGTCGAACAGGCCTCAGGCTGAAGGGCCTCAGCCACGGAAAAGGTGTGGCGGGTGTGGCAAGCATCGCAAGAGGCCACTCCATGCCCCAGGCCTTCGGATTTCAATTTCTGGATTTCCTCAGCACTCTTGAGCCCGATCTTGTGGCAGCCACCGCAGCCCTTCTTCCCTCCAATCAGCTCCATGGGTTGGTAATGGGTGGCCGGCATAGCCTTCATGGCCGCCCAGGCGGCCGCATGTTTGCCCTTCTTGAACTGTTCAACCCGCTCCTCATGGCACCCGCCGCACGTTTCCGGAGTGGGCAACGAAACCATGGCCACGTCTTGAGCCGAGGTGTGTTGATCACCGTGGCATACGTCGCAGGTCACCCCCTCTCGGGCATGCTTGCTGGCCCGCCAGTCCTGGACCTGCAAGGGGGTAACGTCCGCCCTCCTGTGACACTGGACACAGATGTTTTCCACCTTCTGTTGCGCTATTGCTTTGTTCTCTATCTGATGAGGGAGAGTTAAGACGATAGTGACCGCCAAGATAGCAATCCCCACTACCAGAAAGGTTTTTGCCTCAAAGACGTTCATGTGGCACCTCCTAAAGGTTGAAAGTGACAGTTCAAAAAATTCTTTTCAAAATAGGGCAATTCTTTTCTGACAGATCAAGGGAAATTTTTTTTATCCTATGGGACTGTCACCACTTCTGTGATGTCGGACACAGCCTCTCTTAAAACTCTTTCCACTCCCATTTTCAACGTCATCTGGGACATGGGACACGCCCCACAGGCACCAGTGAGCCTCACTTTGACAATTCCACCCTCTTCTACATCCACCAGTTCTACGTCGCCACCATCTGCCAGCAGACTGGGTCGTATCTTCTTCAGCGCGTCTTCAATTTTTTCTATCATCTGGAGCATTTTTTCTTCTCCTTTCGCTGGTAAACTTCTCAATTGGAACGGTAAATATTCCATAACCTTCCTGCTTGATGTGAATTGAAGAGTATTGTTTAGATATCAGTAGGGGCGATCTCCGCTCTATTTTTTACTCTCTTGCTTCTCAAGTTCTTCTCGGGCAGCGCCGCAGTTTTTGCATTTCCCAGGCTTACACCGGCCCTCATAGGTCCAACCGCACCTGACACACTTCCAGACAGCCATCCAGATCACCTCCTCTTAGCTCACGGTGTTTATGTAAATCCGTTGTGTTTCGTCATTCTTTCAACCTCTTGACATACACTTTGTAGCATAATCATCGACCTCGGGTATCAAATCCTCCTTGGCCACCCCCATTATCCCCATGGTGGTAGTACAGGCGATGAACCTCACTCCCAGCTCCTTGGCCAACTTAATCATCTCTTCCAGAGAAGGCATGTCGAACTCGGCCATAAGTTTGCGCATCATCCAGGGCCCCATCCCCAGGAGGTTCAATCTGGACATGGGGAGGGATTTCACTCCGCCTCGATTGAACAGTCGAAGCATCCCTCTCATCAATCCTTTAGCTCGGCTCACCGGCCTGTCCTTCTTAATGACGTTCAGTCCCCAGAAGGTGAAGAACATGACCACTTCCATCCCCATGGAAGCGGCACCGGTGGCAATATTGAAAGCCGCCAAAACCTTATCGAAATCGCCGCTGAAAACGATGATAGTCGCTTTATCCTTCATCTTTACTGCCTCCGCAGTGGGGACAGATCCGGGCATCGGGGCGCATAAATCCCCGGCAATGGGGACAGCAGATGAGCTCTATCTGGCAGGTCTTACAAAAATCTACACACAAAGGCAGCGGCGCTTCGCAGTAAGGGCAAACGCATCTCTTTGTCTCTTCAGCACTCATCGTCTCAGCTCCTTTTCTTCTGATAATCCTCAATGGCTTTGTGCAAAGCATCGGCTCCCAGGTTGGAGCAGTGAAGCTTGTTGGGCGGCAGTCCACCCAGCTCACCAGCCACCATCTTGTTGGTGATTTTGAGGGCTTCCTCAATGGTCTTACCTTTGGCCAGCTCCGACACCATACTGGAGACGGCAATGGCCGCGCCGCAACCGAAGGTCTGGAACTTGACATCGGCGAGACGATCATTATCCACCTTGATATAAAAAGTCATCATATCACCACAAACCGGGTTACCCACCTCGCCGACACCATCGGCATCCTCGAGCTGTCCCACATTGCGAGGATTTTGGAAATGCTCCATCACCTTCTCACTGTATAACATCTTTCTTCTCCTTC
>JBHIER010000376.1:0-3686 GCA_046760705.1 bacterium | reverse complement strand
ATCATCGGATTTGAGCTGGAGTCGGATGCGCGGCGGGTGATGGCAGTGCTTTCGATGGTCAAAGACCCGCCGGGGATACTGGGTGATAAAGAACAAGACAGCAAGGAAACGTCTATCCCGTTTTATGCGGATGCTGTGGTACTGGTGCAGAAATAATCGCCATGAGCCGTTAAAGGAGCAGTGGAAGATACTGTGTATGAAGTTGCGCGGCTTCTATCAGTACTTTGGGGTACGCGGCAACTTCAAAGCACTCGAAGTGGACTGGCGAGGAGTCGGTGGCTACCGAGGAACCGGATGAGGAAAATCTTCAAGTCCGGGTCTGTGGGGGGGGGTGCGCCGGGCAACCGGTGCATCTACCCGGAACCTGACCGCCAACAGCGTAGTGGTTTTTCGAAGGTTTTGAAAACTCAAAATTCCCTCAGATTCTTGACTCGACTTAGGAAATATCCAACACAGTCGGGGCTCGCCCCAGCAGGGGCACCCATAATAAGGGGTTACATTATGTGCTTTGTGCATAATTTGGGATTATTCTCTCTTCGTCAGGTTTTGCCACAAGCGGCACCCTCTCTTTTAGTGAGAAATGATCGGTTTGAACTCAGGGGCCTGTATGTGGGCACCAGCTAAATTTGCGTATCTGTATACACTGGTCAGATGAAGTCGGAAGTTCTCGTCAAACACAAAGTCGCCGCCGGCCGCCGTCTCATCTTCGCCGTACCACCAGAACCAGTCCGATCCCTCGGCGGCGTACATCTCCTCCCAGGCCTGATAGATGTACCACGCTCTCGAATTTATCTCCTCAGGTTCCATTGCCGTTGGATCTGGAGGCGTGAGTCCGCTCCTCTGCAAGTCACTCCTCGTCTGCAACAATAGTTCCCACGCTGAATTCTCCTCAGTCTCACCGATCCAGTTGGAAAAATCGGGCAAGAACCACGAAGCAGGATACAGAGGATCAATCTTTTTGGCTTTCTCTATCGGATGGGGCCGCACCCCTCTTTTGGGATTTCCGTCAATATATTCGGATGGTGTCACCGTCACGATCAGACCTTGATCAAATCGTTCTTCTAATTCTGCATACAACAGGTTCAAAAACTTAGTTCCATCATTATCTTTATCGAAGTGTTCCCAGGCATTTTCTCCGTCCAACAGGACGGTCAGCAGACGGTCGCCTCCTCCGTCAGGCGGCAGATAAGCTTCCACTGCTTGAAAGAAATTCTTCACATTCTCCTCCTCCGTCCGTTTGGGGTAATCGAAGGCAATCTCGTCCGAAAGCGCTAAATCCCGAAATACGATGGCCAATTTTCCCCAGCTCTTGCCATCGTCCACGCAGTACATCCTCGCCAATTCTTCCATGCTAAGATCGTCAGGACTATCTTTTCCTAAGGATTTTGCCAAAACATGAGGGCCAGTGGCGATCCAGCGAATACCACTTTTGAGAAAAAGAGGAACGACTTCTTCGGCCACAGCACCCTCAGCAGGCCACATTCCATTGGGAGGCTCTCCAAAGATGCGCTCAAACATTGTAACACCTTTGCGGACCTGATTCTCAGCATCCATTGGGTAGGTATATCTCGGCGGAAGGAGATCCTGAGGCTGACATTTCTTGGCAATGTCACTATCATAGATCAGCGGCAGAATAGGATGATAAAAGGGGGTCGTCACGATCTCAATCTGTCCCTGTCTCGTTTTTGGATGGTACATCAGCTTCTTGTGAATCGGTATCACGTTGGCCATGACCTTGTACGCTTCGGCCACCAGTCGATTGCAATCCTCCTCAGTCACATCTCGGGTCAGGGTAAAGCTGTCATCGGAATCGTCGCTGGGAGAACCGGCGTCATCATACAGTACCAGATCTGAAAGATCCACCATCATAGGGGAATCGTCGGGATTCTTTTCCGGCAACGTAACAACCCCCTTAAGAAAAGAGGGATCGAATAAGGCTAGGAAGAAAAAAAATTTGATCCGCCTCTTTTGCTGGAGTGTATATGATTCCCACGGCTTGTCACCCTGGATTGATCCAACACTTCTACCCTGAGGAAGAAGCGCTCTATATTGAGGAAATCTCCTGATGATCTGTTCGGTCAGAGAAAAACAACACCAAGCCTGTTTTCCGCTCCTGTTAAAGAGATAGTCCAAATCCTGTTGATCAAATTGGCGCGTATCCTTCAAAGCAAGGTCGATCCATGGATCGGTCTTGCCACCCCACTCGGCCAGAAAACCTCGGGCATCAACTCGGCTGGTCTTGGTGTCCACATAGGGACCCAATCGTTTGATATAGTACTCCTGTAATTGTCTCAGGAGCACTGAGGTTAAGTCGATGGTCAAATGGACCTTTGGATACTTCTCCAGAATCGCGGCCATGTCGTAATAGTCCTTCGTGGAGTGCGTCCTCACCCACGGGCCCATGAGTTGATCCTTCGTTGCATCAAGGTAGGATGGCTGATGCTGGTGCCAAATGATATTCAGATACAGCTTTGCGGGTTCCCTCGGGCCACAGGAGGCTGCTATGGCACACAGCATTATTAAAAGAAATGCACAGCGGAACAAAGTCCGTACTTCAAACTTCTTCATAGTCATTACCTTTGGAATCATCTCTATTCTTCACTTTTGTCCCGACCTCTTCGCCCATAAACTCAACGCAATACGGCCATACCGATTGATCGCCTTATTCCATAGTCTCGTTCTCAATATATCAATCGATCTGTCTCTACCCAATCATCATGGATGAGTTTCTCTATTGCAAAAGTGGGTTGCAGGTTACATGCATCAATATCAACAGATGAATCGTGTTCATTGTCAATGCGAATTTGAATCGTATCTTCAGCCGAATATTCGGTCTTGTCGGTTCGAATTTTGAGCAAACCAACTGACTCTACCTTATCGATGTAGGGCGAATGAATTTTGTTCTCTTCGCAAGAGAGCGAGTTCAGCAGAAGCAGAAGGATGACGCTGATAATGAATTCTTTCCGCGTCGTTTCCCTGCCTATTGATTGACCGATTTCACTCAACACGTTTTTCTACCCCTTCACGCTTCCCAGTGTCAGTCCCGAGACTAACCAGCGACTGAGAAAGAGGAACAGAACGACAACCGGCAAACTCACTATGACAGCGCCGGCCGAATATAAGCCCCAGGAGACCTCCATATTCGATTGAAACATTTTCAAACCCAGTGGCAGTGTGAACAGATTCTGGTCTTGAATAAGCACGGCTGCCACCAGATATTCGGACCAAGCGGTCATGAAAGAGAAGAGCGCTGTGATCACCAAAGCTGGTGCAGCTAAAGGAAGTACAATCCGCCAAAAAGTTCCGATCTGTGAACAGCCGTCAATGCTGGCCGCCTCCTCCAGACTGAAGGGGATGGTGTCATAATACCCCTTCATCATCCATATTGTAAACGGCAAAGCAGTGGCCGAATAAGCGATGACCAGTGCAAAGTAGGAATCGTAGGCTTTAATCTTGATCAGCACAATAAACAGAGGTAGCAACAGCATGGTCAAGGGAAACATCTGAGTGGTGATGAGTCCGATCATAGCTGGATCACGGCCGGTAAATTTATAGCGGGAGAAGGCATAGCCAGCCGTGGCCGCCAGTCCAACACCAACCAAAGTCACGGCGGCAGAGACGATGAGACTGTTGGCCATCCATCTCAGAAACGGTTCATCCATAAAGAGGCGAATGTAGGTAGTCAA